>JADFSR010000033.1 GCA_022560615.1 Gemmatimonadota bacterium | reverse complement strand
ATTTCATCTTCGGCATGGACGCCAATGCGGCCCTGGTAAGCCGCGCCGAGGCTCTGGATGAAGACAGCTGGCAGCGTATGGAACGAGAGCCGAAGCACGTGCCGTTAACCGACCAGACGCGGCAGCGTTTCCAGGCCGACGAGAAGGAGCGCATCGTCCGGGAGCGGGGCTACGTCAACTTGGAGCTGAACTACGAGGACGTGGCGGAGTTCGACTACCAGCCGGGCAAGTGCGGCCAGCCGTATCGGGTGGTGGCTCTGCGCAAGAACATCAGCAAGATGAAGGGCGAGCACGTCCTGATCGATGAGATCCGCTACTTCTTCTACATCACGACCCGCACAGATCTCAGCGCCGCGGAAGTGGTCCGGTGTGCGAACGAGCGCTGCGACCAGGAGAACGTCATCGAGCAGCTCAAGAATGGCGTCAACGCGCTGCGGGTGCCGCTCTACGACCTGGTGAGCAACTGGGCCTACATGGTCATCGCGGCCTTGGCTTGGAACATCAAGTCGTGGTTCGCGATGATGATGCACCTGAAGCGGGATCGGAAGGAATATCTGGGCATGGAGTTCCGCCGCTTCATCCACAGCGTCATCCTCATACCCTGCCGTGTGACGCGGCGAGCGCGCAGCATCACGATCCGGCTCCTTGGCTACCAACCCACTCTGGACCGCTTCTTCAGTGCCTGGCGCACCATCGAGCGCACTGGCTTCGGGTAGTCACCGCGGTCTCCCAGGGTCCCAGACCGCTTACACGCTTGTACGGGCCGCTACGGCGCGGTCCAGGGATCTCTGCGCCCTGAACCCCTAAAACATCTCTCCACTCAGGCGTTGCGCTACCGCCACCCTGCCCGAGCGACAGAGATCCGCCATTTCATGCACGCTTCTAAGCTGCTATAGCGCCCACCGCACAACCCGCAGGCGTTCTTGCCCAACTCGCTTATTTTAGGCCTAGCGGCCCCGGGCAACCCATGGGAACCCGCTGGGTCGCACCTTGCGCGCCCCAGTGGGGCGACGTAAGTCCACCCCTTCAATGGACCCTAGAACTGCCGGAGCGATACCTTGGGCGAACTCATGCGAGACCTCCGATACACAGTCCGAAGCCTCCTCCGCCAACCTGGCTTCACGGCGATCACAGTCGGTACGATTGCACTCGGTATCGGTGCGACCACAGCCATTTTCAGCGTGGTCCAGAGTGTGCTCTTCGAGCCCCTTCCTTACGAAGAGTCAGATCGACTCGCCGTGATCTGGGCCAACCTCACCAACCGAAACCAGCCCCACTTCAACATCTCGCCACTCGACCTCCGAGACATGCAGGAGCAGTCGACGCTGTTCGAGGACCTCGCCGGCGTGGTTACCCGTGCTCAAACACTCACGGGCGGCGACGGCGACCCCGAGGTCGTCGACATCGCTCTCACGACGCACAACTTCCTGAACGTGCTGGGCATTGTGCCCTTGATAGGACGCGGCTTCGTCCTAGAGGACTCGGACCCGGTCAGTCCCGATGCCAATCCCGGCGAGATACCCCCCTCCACCGTCATACTCAGTCATGAGTTGTGGCAGCGCCGGTATGGAGGCGACCGACAGATCGTCGGTCGCACCATCGAGATCGACAGCAATACGGCGATGGTGGTCGGGGTCATGCCGCCTCAGGTCCGTCTTCACTTCGGTCTGGCCGGTCTCACACCTCAGGTTGATGTCTGGATGGCGTCACAAATCGATGTCGACGCCTGGCCCGCCCGCCGGACTGGGCTCTGGGTGGTGGTCGGACGCTTGAATGAAGGGGTCAGCTTGGCCCAGGCCCAGTCCGAGATGGACGGGTACTCGATCCGTATGCGTGAATCTTCGGCGCTGATGGAGACCGCCGGATGGCAGCTCGACGTGACGCTCATGCTAACGGAGCTGACGGCCGAAGTGCGGCCCGTTCTCCTTCCGTTGTTCGGCGCTGTGGTCTTCGTCCTGTTGATTGCGTGTGCCAATGTATCAAATCTCTTCCTGGTCCGGGCCAGCAGTCGGGAACGTGAGTTCGCGGTACGAGCGGCCTTGGGTGGAAGTCGCGGCAGGGTGATCCGACAGCTGATGATCGACAGCGGCGTCATCGCGTTCACGGGAGGCGCTCTTGGGTTGCTGCTTGCCGTGGGCGGAAACAAAATCTTGCAGACGCTACGGCCCGCCCACTTGCCGCGCATGGATTCGGTAGGGATCGATCTAACCGTTCTTGGGTTCGCGGCGGGGGCATCGATGCTCGCGGCATTGCTCTTCGGGCTGGTACCCGCGCTACAGGTGTCCAATCCACGTCTGACCGATTGTTTGAAGGACCGAGGCCGATCGTCTTCGCGTTCAGGGCAGCTCCGATTTCGAAACGGAGTCGTGGTGCTCGAGATCGCGATGTCCATGGTCCTGTTGATCGGTGCTGGGTTAATGGTCCGGAGCTTCGTTGAGCTTCAGCGTGTCGATCCCGGATTTGATGCGACCAACGTTCTGACCTTCAGAATCGGCCTGCCGGCTAGTGAATATCCTCGTGCCGAACGAAGAATCTTCTTCGACGAATTCGACGCTGCGCTCGCTGCGCTTCCCGGTGTTGAACAGCTGTCCTCTAGCACCAGGATTCCCCTTCAGGACAACGGCGTTGGAGGGCGGTATGGTCCGCTCGAGGCTCTAACGGACGAAAGCCTTTACGGTCAGGCGACCTATCGTATGGTAAGATCAGGCTACTTCGAGGCCATGCGCACACAGTTGGTCGCAGGACGCTCGTTCTCTCCCGAACACTTTGCCGACAGCTCCGCGGTCGTGGTCGTCGACGAATTGCTCGCGGCGATCATCGCCCCGGCAGGAGATGCTGTGGGTAAGCGCATGTTGATCCGCGCGACCACACCCGACCCCCAAGAGGTCGAGATCATCGGCGTCGTGGAGCATCAACGCGGCCCATCGCTCGCCGTGGACAGCAAAGAAACCGTCTATTTTACGCACGGCTACGGGGGCTCTTCCCCTCGAATGACCTACGTCGTGCGCACCGGTATAGACGACCCGACCTCGTTGCTGCCGCAGGTGCGGCGAGCGCTCAGCGTCTTAGATCCGCGGTTGCCGATCTCGGATGTGCGCACCATGGAGTCTCGGGTCGCGGAAGCCATGACGGAGACCCGCTTTGCGTTGGTGTTGATCAGCGCGTTTGGGCTCGTCGCGATGGTGCTCGCGGGTACCGGCATCTATGGCGTCTTGTCGCATATCGTGAAGCAGCGCATGGGCGAAATCGGGGTCCGGATGGCCTTGGGTGGGCAACCGAGTAGTGTCCTCCGTCTAATCCTCAAGCAAGCTGTGACGCTCACTGTAGCGGGCACCACACTCGGATTGATCGCAAGTTTGTGGGCGACCCGGCTCATGCAGAGTCTTCTGGTCGGCGTGTCACCGCTGGAGGTGCCAGTTTACGTGACGGTTGCCCTAGGGTTCTTCGCGGTCGCGATGTTGGCCTGCTGGGCCCCTGTCCGGCGGGCGACTCGTGTGGATCCTGTTATCGCGCTGAGAGCGGAGTAGGCTAAAACCGGGGTCGCCGTCCGCTAGAGCCGGACCGGGAATCGTCCCCGAATCGCCGCCGAATAATCCCCCACTCATCCCCCAAAGACAAAGGGGCGGTCCGGACTCCGTTTGGGCACCCACACAGTGTCCTGCCTCGCTGCGGAGACTCCCGGGCCGCCTCTTCGGCGTTTTGGAAAAGGAGCGAGTTGAGATCCACGTTGGCGCGGATCGTGAACTTCATTTGGCTCCGTTTTTGCTGCTGAGCCCATGGCGTGTTCTCCAGAGCCGACGACCGAGGTGCCCAGTTCCATGCGGCCAGCCAGCTTACTGTGGCCCACTGGCTTGAGCTTCAGCGTGTCGTGCAACGGCGTGTGCTTCGCTGCTTCCGCAGCCATGGAATTCTGGATGAAGCCGACGCCAGCGGCATGCTCGAATGGCGAGGCTCGGGCGGATTCAGCATCGACACCTCTGTGCGTATCGAAGGAGAGGACCGGGCAGGCATCGAGCGGCTGCTCCGCTACGGTGCGCGTCCGCCCTTTGCGCTCGAGCGACTTCATGCACCCGCAGGAATCGCTTCGCTCTCGTCAACCGGGGCACGCCTCGTCTATCGGCTTGCAAAGCCCGCACCCGACGGTTGCACTGAGCTCAGACTCACTCCGCTTGAACTGCTGGAGCGGCTCGTGCGCCTCATTCCCCCACCGCGTCTACACAGACATCGCTACCACGGCGTTCTTGCCCCAAACGCGAAGCTCCGGGCTGCAGTCGTAGCGATCGACAGACCTCACGTCGAGGCCCCGCAGCCTGAGGCCACCGACCCCCTCTCGATGCACCATGCGTCAGGCGGCGACCGTCCGGCCCGACCTGCGAATCGGGCCCGCATCCGCTGGGCGGTCCTTCTCGCTCGCGGTTACGGCGTGTTGCCGCTCATCTGTACCGGTTGCGGCGGCCAGATGAAGATTCTCGCTTTCCTCACTGACCCACCGGTCGTTTCAAGCATCCTCCTGCAGTGAGATAACCATGCTGGACAGTTTCTTGAACAATTGCAATCAGCAAGAGTCGTGATCAACACAAGAATGCGGAGCTGTCAACGATGCGCACTGAGTGCGGCAACAACCTCGTCAGGCTTCGGCCAGCCGCCGCCCAGGATGCGGGCGAACACGTTCCCCCCACGCGAAGCGATAACCTTGCCGTCCGCAAGCACGTCGAACTGACCGCCCTCACCGACCTCGAGCACAGCTTCAATGTCCAACTGTTCTTGAATGGTTGCCGCGAGACTCGTGGCTCTCTTCTGATAGCCTCAAGCGGAGCAATAACGGATCTCGACTTTCATAGCGTCTCCTGGGTGCGTGGAATTTTCAGCGGTCACTGTTGAGAGTGTACCATGGCGAGTCCAGCGCGGCGATGCAAAGGGGGACAGGCATAGAAATGTTTCCCTCGACAACCAGTTGCCCCTCTGTCCGTATCCACGGTGAGGACCGGGCGGGTGTAGAGCGGCTGCTCCGTTACTGTGCTTGTCCACCCTTCGCGCTGGAACGGCTCTACGCTCCCGGCGACATCGTTTCCCTCACCTCGCGGGGCACCGATGAGTATGCCCCCGTCCCACTGACGTCCTCGCATCCACCACCGTCCCGCTGACGTCCGCTCCTTCCCCTACTCCGGCCCGCCCTCGCACGTCGTCACCTCGCTCCTCCCTATCTACATAGCCTTCAGCCCCGATACGGTGGTTGAATCACCTTCGAGCAACCCCAGTCGACCAAATAATTCTCCGAAGCTCGCAGACGAATGACGCCCTCACACCCCCGCGGCCGCTCGCAGCAGCTGCGAACTACGCCTCCGGGTTCGGATCGGCGACCGACGAGGTGATATCGGGCGCGCACGCTACGATAAGGGCAGTCGCAAAGACGGCACAAAGGACTCGGCGCATCGGGCTCTCCCTTGGGGGTATCTGCTCCTCCCACGTTATGCATCACGCCCTCGACGCGAAACAACGAGCTTCGCCCCCGGGGCGCGTCGGCAAGGGGCCGCGATGGACAGCGCCGGATCCGCCCTCCTACGTTGACATGCCGCGAGTCGTCAGTAGACCCGTGCGTCCCAGTAACGAGGAGTGATGATCGATGATCGCGCCCAAGAAGCTTGCGACTGGCTCCGCTGTGATTCTCCTCCTCTTCGGCGCAGCCTGCGCCGGCCCGGAGGCCACCGAGCCCCCGCTCGCCGTGCCGACGTTCCAGGCCGACGCGGACTGGCCCATCCTGCCAGCCGACTTCGAGTGGGGCCAGGTCATCGGGATCGCTGCGGACTCCAGGGGGCATGTGTGGACGTCGAGCCGCAGCGTGATCGCCGAGTGGGATCCGGATGGCAACATGGTACAGAGCTGGAGCGCCCGCGGCCCCGACGAGAACTGGAGCGTGGTGCACGGTCTGTTCATCGACCACAACGACTTCGTGTGGACCAACGCCCGCGAGAGCAACCTGACGCTCAAGTTCACGCGTGACGGTGAGCACGTCCTAACCATTGGCCGCTTCGACGAGACCGGTGGCAGCAACGACACGGAGTTGATGGGACGACCCGCCGAGATCTGGGTCGACCCGGTCGACAATGAGGTTTTCGTGGCGGATGGCTACGGTAACCGGCGCGTCATCGTCTTCGACGGCGAATCGGGTGAGTACCTCCGCCATTGGGGAGCGTACGGCGAGATGCCGGATGACGAGTACCGCCCAGACCCCGCGTCCTCGGAACCGTCACGGCAGCTCCGGACGCCGCACGGCATCGCCGGCTCGCGGGACGGCCACATCTATGTAGCAGACCGGGCCAACAACCGCATCCAGGTCTTCCTCCAGAGCGGCGAGTTCGTGATGGAGAAGGTCCTACGGCCCATGTGCCCGCCCAGGAGTGAGCCACCGACACCCGGCTGTGCCCGCGAGGCCGCTTTCTCGGTCGGCTTCTCGCCGGACGAAGCCCAGACGTACCTGTACGTGGCCGACGGTGGCTCGCACATGATCGTCGTGCTGCGGCGCTCTGATCTGGAGAAGGTCGACGAGTTCGGGGGTCCAGGAACGGGCACCGGACAGCTCGGTCGGCCGCACAACCTGACCGTCGACCCGCAGGGCAACATCTTCGTGGCCGAGGCGGCAGGCCCCTGGATCGTCGATGCCGCTGCCGGTGACAGTGTCCAGGCCGGGTTCCGGGCGCAGAAGTTCACGCTCAACGGCGGTCGGACGGGAAGGTGAGGCAGAGGACGTGATCGATGCTTAACAGTTCCCTCGACCTCTGACCTAGATCCGCGCTACTGGCAGCTCACACAGTTGTCGTTGTTCACAGCACCGAGGCTGACGAGCAGAGCGATCGTTTCGGGAAACGGCGACAGCCTGGACACCGGCGCGTTGGCCATGTCCGCGGTCGATTGCCCCCGTCGACTGACGACCGTGACGTCGCCTCCCTTTTCCACTAGGTACAGGATCATCTCGTTGTCGCCGCGAGCCGCCGCGTGGTGCATCGCGGTGTAACCGTTGTGATCTCGGGCGTCCACGTCCATACCCACCTCCTCGACCAGGAACTTCACCGAGGAAAGCCACCCGTTGTCGACATGTCGGTGCGCGTTACCGGCGAAGCCCTCGCCGTATCCCACTCCGGAAGCGGCGTGGATCGCCCAAACGCCCGGGCCACCGACCGGAACCGGGGGCAGACCCGAAGGATCCGGCTCGGCCGCCTTGACCGAGTCCTGTCGCTGAGCGTGGGCCAGAACATCCTCGCGAACCGCATCAGGCGTGTCGGTGACGGTGAACTCGGGCAGATCTTCCTTCACGGAGTCCGGAAGCTCGTTCCAGACGGAGCGAAGCACAGAGGCCTTCGTCGAGTCGGACAGCTCTGCGAACTCGTCCGCATCGGCGATCTGACTGATGGCTTGCTGACGCGCGCGCGCACTCCTGCTAGGCCGCCGCTCCGGTGCCTTCGTCGTGAGGAATGGATTGGCACCCCAGCGGTACAGGAGCTTCATCGCGTTTACATCCGTCGCGTAGGCAGAACGGAGGAAGGCGGTCGCACCGTTGGTGTCGATCAGCCCACAGTTGCCATTCCCGCACCCGCTGTACACCATGTACCAGGGGTGCATCGTAATCCGGTGGTTCGCGTCCGCTCCTGATGAGAGCAGAGCCTCCATCGTCTCGAGGTAGCCGTTTTGCTGCTGCCCGCGCTCCTGCGGCTGCGGGAAGCGCGTGCGGGGCTGCCACTCGGAGTTTACGGTCGCCCACAGCGGCGAGACGCCGTTGAGGGACGACGCGACGTTCGGGTCCGCGCCCCGCTCCAAGAGGAGCATCGCCGCGTCGAACTGACCGTTGATCGTCGCAATTAGAAGGGGCGATGTGCCGTCTCCTCCTCCCACCTGATCGATGTTGGCCCCACCGTCCAAGAGCGCGGCTATCGACTCGAGATGGCCTTGACGCGTGGCGTGCAGAAGCGGCGTGAGTCCCCCCTTGCTGACGATATTCGGGGGCCCACGGCGGCGTGAGTCCTCGTCCTCCTCTTCCTCTTCCGCATCCTCGTCGATGCCCGCCTCGTACACCTGGCGCGCCGCGCGCACGGCCGCCTGGATCTGAGCCGATGTGGGCGCCCATGCGCCGTCATTGGTGAACGCTGCGAGCACATCCGCATTCCTTTGGTTCGCGGCGCGGTCGATCGGGCGCTGAGCGCTCAGATCGAAGGACTCGGCGGCGAGGTTCGGATCCGCGCCCGCTTCCAGAAGCGCATGGATCGCGTCTACGCGATTCCGGGCGGCCGCAAAGATCAGAGGCGTCTGCTGCCACTCGGCCTCACGCCCGTTGACATCGGCTCCAGCCTCGACGAGTAGGTCGATGACAGACGCGTCACCGGCAGTGGCGGCCAAGTGCAACGCCGTGGTACCGCCCGGATCCGTCCTGGCGCCGACGTCGGCGCCGGCGGCGAGCAGCGCGGAGACTACCTCCAGCTGCCCATTTCTGCTCGCGATGTGGAGCGGGGTATACTCGCCGATACGAGTAACCACATCGATGATGGCACCCGCATAGAGCAGCATCTCGGTGAGCTCGGCGTCGCCACGCTCCGCAGCCCAGTGCAGCGCGCTCATGCCGTCGCCTTGCGCCGCGTTGACGTCCGCACCTTCCCGGAGAAGCTGACGCACCGCGTCGACATCTCCCCTCATCGCCGCGTCCGCCACCGGAGCGTCCGCCACCGGAGCGTCGGGCGCGCCGGCGCCGATTAGGACAGCGAGACAAAGACCACCTAGAACGTTGGAGCGTAGACCTGCTTTCATCCTAAATCCCTCGCGTGCGGTTTGGGCGTTCGGTTCCCGCCGAGAAAGGCCTCGTCCTAGTGGAGCTCCTGCGCGGTTGCGCGACCCGGCGACGTGAGCGACATGCTTCCGGTGCTATCCCCGAAGCCCTCCATGTCCGTGTGCCCCAGGTCCTGCATCATGCGGAGCATCGCATTGGCCATCGGGGTCCCGTCCGTGGCCTTCAGGTGGAGGTTGCCCTCGAGAATTCCGTTGCCCTTACCCAGGAAGATGAGCGGGCAGCGACGGTGGTTGTGGATGTTCGAATCGGCCATCGGCGAACCGAACATCACGATCGATCGCTCGAGCAGGTTCTTGTCACCGTCCATCGTGTTCTGGAGCCTGTCCAGCAGGTACGGGAGCATGCTCACGCGAAACTGGCAGATCTTGTTGAACTCGAGGACCCCCTCCTCGCGTCCGCCGTGATGCGACGCGGGGTGGAAGGGACGATCGGAGCCGCTCTCCGGGAAGACCCGGCTCTCCGCATCGCGACCGGTCTTGAAAGAGATGACCCGCGTCATGTCCGTCTGGATGGCGAGTACCTGGAGGTCGAACATCAGGTGCATGTGCTCGGTGTACGAGTCCGGCACGCCTGCGGGTGCCTCCGGAATCGCGCGTTCTTCACCCGTGGAGTTGTGTGCCTCGACCATCTGGATGCGACGCTCGATCTCTCGGACGTTGTCGAGGTACTGCTCCATGCGCTGACGGTCCTCCGAGCCGAGCTCGCGACGGATCGCGGCAACCTCGCCGGTAATCCAATCGAGGATGCTCGCCCGGGATTCGCGCCGTACCGCCCGCTCTTCGCGCGTACCGCCGGCGCCGAACAGCATGTCGAACGCCACCCGCGGATCACGGATCATCGGCATCGGCTCACTGGGAGAAGCCCAGCTGATCGAATCCGTGTACGCGCACGAGTAGTTGTACGTGCAGCCACCGGCCTGGTCGATGTTCGGAATGGTGAACTGCATAGACGGGAGCGGCGTATCTTGGCCAAAGCGCCTTGCGTGGATTTGGTCCAGCGACGTGCCGACGAAGAGATCGGATCCCTGCGTCTGCTTCGGATGGGACTGCGTCAGGAAGACCGCGCTCGAGCGGAAGTGGTCACCCCCGATCTCCGGCGTCGTAAAGGCCTCTGCCATCCGGCAATCCGTATTGCTGACGATGGTGAGGTAGTCCTGATACTCACGGAGCGGCGCGAGCGCGTTGATGTCAGACAGCTCGAAGTCCTTGCCGATCGTCTCGGGCGCGTAAAGGAACTGCGTCGCACCCCAATTGTTGCAGCCCGCGAGTCCGTGGACCTCCTCGATCACGATCAGCGGCGTCTTCTCCTCCGCCACTCGCGCCACGGCGCCGCTCAGGCGCCCGGCGGGGACCATCGCGTCCAAATAGGGCAAGCCGACGGTGGCGCCGAGCCCCTTCAGGAATGTCCTACGTCCGATGTGTTTCCCGGTGATGAACTCCATCGTCTCCTAACTCCTCACGTGTGTGAGTTGTGGACGTTCAGTTCCTTGCATCCTCAAACACCGCACTGTTGGCGGTACGCTTCATACGGAACGCATCGCTTTGCACGACTCCTATGATGAGGTCGGCCATACGATATTTGCCGTCGTCTTCCGCTTCGGTCACGATTTCTCGGATCGACGGCTGATCGTAGTACTCCACCCGACGGGCGATCGCGTACGCCATAAGGTTCTCGGTCAGATTCCGCATCAGCGGTATTGGCCTCTGCAATAGAGCATCGGCGAGCTGCTTTGGCGTCGCGATCGGTGTGCCATCGTAAAACTCGCCTCGGGTGTCGAGTACCATCCCGTTTTCACGGACACGCCACTGCCCCGTCACGTCGAAGTTGTCGAGAGCGAGGCCGATCGGATCCATGAACCGATGGCAGGAGTTGCACGTCGGGTTCGCGCGGTGCAGCTCCATGCGCTCCCGGGTCGTGAGACGCACGCCGTCCTGCGTGCCCGCGGTCTCCTCCAGGTCCGGAATTCCAGGCGGCGGGGGCGGAGGAGGCATCCCCATCAGGACCTCCATGACCCACTTGCCGCGCAGCACCGGAGAGGTCCGGTTGGCGAACGACGTCAGTACGAGCACACTCCCCTGCCCCAGGAGCCCGCTTCGAACGTCGTCCGTATAAGCGACCTGCCGGAAGTGGCGGCCGGCGATGCCCTTCATCCCGTAGTGCGTCGCGAGCCGCTCGTTCACAAAAGTGTAGTGCCCGTTTAACAGCTCTAATGCGTCCCGGTTTTCCCGGACGAGATGGTTGAAGAACATCTCGGTCTCGCGGCGCATTGCGTCGGCGAGCGTCTCGTCGAAGTTCGGGAAGAAGTTCGGGTCCGGACGAACCTTGTACAGGTCCTGGAGACGCAACCACTGAGCCGCGAATCGCGTGCCGAGCGCCTCGGAGCGAGGATCCGCCAGCATCCGACGGGTCTGGCGCTCGAGCACCTGGGCATCGTTGAGGTTGCCGGCCTCGGCGATTCGAATCAGCTCGTCGTCCGGCGGGGTGCCCCACAGGAAGAACGAGAGACGCGACGCGAGGTCGAGATCCGCGATCTCGTACGACGCACCCGGGGCGAGACCCTCAGGCTCCCGCTCGAGGCGGAGGACGAAGAACGGAGAGGCCAGAATCGCCTCGAGCACGCTGCGAATGCCTTGCTCGAAACCGCCAGCCTCATGTCCGCTGAGGTAGAAGCGCATCATGCCGTCCACTTCATCGTCGTCCACGGGCCGGCGGTACGCTGTGGAGGCGAGCCGCTGGATGGTCTCACGGGCGCACGGCTGCTCCTCGGAAGGCGACGTAGGCCGGCAGGTGAAGATCTTGTCCCGAGACGGACTGTTCGAGATCCCCGTCGCCTCGACAGGTCCACCGACGATCAGATCCTGGAGGTGCGGCAGTGTAGTGATCCCGTCTCCGCCCGAACCACCGCCGGCGAGCGACCAGCCGTGCGGACGAATGAGATCTTCGTACGGACCGTCGAAGCGTCGGATGAACGCAGCCGAGACCTTGTGCTGACCCGCGCGCACGAATACGGGGTCCGTCCAAAGTGCCCCGCCGCCCCGTCCATCCGCGGCCTCACCGGATCGCGTGTAGGCCACAAGCGCCACGCGCTCGCCATCCACCGACACGTCGATGTCTTCGAAGCGCGTCCCCCGCCCGCTGTTGAAGGTCATACCGAACTGATACGTGCCATCTGCCGGGAAGACGTGCTCGACGACGAGCCCGCCCCGCGTGCCGTACGGCGCGCCCTCCACGCGGTCCCAAGGGTGCTGCGACTGATAAATCGACTGCCTGTAGTTCACGTTGACCGCTGATGCGTTTCGGTCGCCCACCGCCATGCGGCTGATGTCGGCAGCTGCGTTGAGGTAGGCCTCCAGCAGCATCGGGGAGAGGGACTGTACGTCGGCGATGTTGTCGAAGTTTGCGCTCATCTGGTCGAGCGGGAGCCAGTCTCCCGCGTCGATGCTCAGATCGAGGAGGTCGAGTATGGCGTACTCGAACTCGCGACGGTTCAGGCGCTGGAAGGTCCGACGCCCAGGGTTCGGGCTCCGCCGTGCCGCGGAGTCGAGCGTGCTCTCGAGCACCTCGACGAGCTGTAGCAGTGTGTCCCCCTCGGGCGCCCTCACACCCGGCGGAGGCATCATGCCGGCCCGAAGCTTGCGGATCATGCGCTCGACCACTTCCGCGTTCTCCGGGGCGGTCGCGATGTCGAAATCCTCCAGGGACAGATTGCCGCGGAGGCGCGCGTCCGAGTGGCATCGGACGCAGGTGCTGGCCACGATTTCGTTGGGATCGACTTCCGGCGTGGCGAGAGCCTCGTGCGGATCGGGAACAACCGTCACGTCGTAGGTCGGCAGGTCGAGAGATTCGCCCGCGAGCACGAGTGTCATGCCCAACACGCCGGAGCTGATGACGATCGATTTCATCCGGACCGAACTCCCATGAGAAACGCACAGTTTTATAGTATGCGGCTTCTCGGCTTCGGTGCAAGGAGAAGCTGCGATGCCGAAACGTTGAGAAATTCGAGCGCCGAAGCGGTCGAGCGGCGCTCGCCTCCTTGTTCACATTAGCAAGCGATCGCTTGCTAATGAAGCAGGACGTCGCTGCCACGTCCTGACGATCCTTGACTGGGACCCGGGTCTCGGAAAGAGCACTGTCACGCTCGACCATCGCAGCGCCCCGGGTTCGGGGGCACGCTCCGCCTTGGCGACGCCGGCGCGTGGATCACGTCGCGTGACCGCGTCGGGGGCAAATGGAGCGGGCCGGTCCTGTTTTCGGATGCGTGCTGGGCAGGAAACTGGTCACCGCGCGGGGACCGGATCGCCTTCCACCGCCGGCGCAGTATCGACCCCGGAATCGTGCTCCTTTCGGCAAGGCTACTTAGAGCGTGACTGCGCCGTTGTGCTGGGAGTGTGATCGCCGACTTGCGCGAAGAAGACGGACGAGCGGTCAAGCACCGCGACTTGTAGCTTGTGAGGGCCCCATGCGAGAGAGAGCCATGACATGAGAGGAAAACGAGTCGCGTTGGCCGTCGGAATCGCAGCCGCTCTGACGAGCGCGCCACTCTGCGCCCAGGACTACGAGACCACACAGATCGCCGACGGCGTCTACCAGTTCAGGTGGATCGGCCACAACGGGATGTTCGTCACCACCGACGAAGGCGTAGTCGCCTTCGACCCGATCAACGTCGACGCCGCGAGGGTATTCGCGTCGGAGATTCAGCGAATCGCGCCCGGCTCTCCCTTGGTGGGCATCGTGTACAGTCACAGTGATGCAGACCATTCGACCGGCGCCAATGCCCTCATGGACGCCATGGGTCAGCAGAACGTTCCCATCATCGCGCACGAGAACGCCCTCGCCCCCATTCGGGCGCGTGGGAGCGCCGATCAGCCCGAGCCGAACGTGACGTTCTCCAACAAGCTTCGCTTCGAGATCGGTGGCAGGTGGATCGAGCTCTACTATCTAGGGCCGAGCCATACCGACAACATGGCCGTGCCGTTCATTCCCGACGTGGGCGTGGCGTTCGCCGTCGACTTCGTCTCGCTCGACAGAATGGGGTATCAAGAGCTGCCGGGGTGGCAATTCCCGGAGTTCTTCGATGCGGTTTCAGGACTACTCGATATCCCGTTCGAGACGATGATCTTCGGGCACGGACCGCCGGGTGACCGAGCGGCGATCCATCGACAGATCGCCTACTACGACGACCTCACGACGGCGGTCCGCGGAGCGGTCGCGGACGGGCTCACGGAAGACCAAGCCGCTCAGCGTATCCGGCTCGATCAATACTCTGACTGGGATCGCTACGAAGACTGGTTCCCGATGAATGTGCGGGCGGTCTATCGGTGGGTTGCCGGCGCGGGCCTATAGCGGCCGGGCCCAGAAGTCATGTCAGCCCAGCGTCCTCAAGGTCTCGTATTCACGCTCTATGGTGAGTACCTCCTGCACCGCGACGAGCCGATTTGGGTCGGCAGCCTCATCTCTCTGCTTCAGCCATTCGGCCTCTCGGAGGGCGCGGTCCGCACGGTGCTCTCGCGCATGGCGCGAAAAGGCTGGCTCGACGGACGACGCATGGGCCGGAATTCGTTCTACGACCTCGCGCCCATGGGACGCCGGCTCTTGGAGGAAGGCGAGGACCGCATCTTCCACCCGTCGTGGGACGGACCCTGGGACGGATCCTGGTTTCTGTTGGCCTACTCGATTCCGGAGGACGTCCGGCACCTGAGAGATCGGCTGCGCGACCGTCTCGCCTGGCTCGGATTCGGGTCCCTCGGCAACGGGCTCTGGATCTCGCCCCACGACGTCGAGCAGGAGGTTCAAGCGCTCGCCGAGCAGTTGGGCATCGAACAGCACCTCGAGTGTTTCCGCGCGCAGCGCGTCGGTGGTCACGAGCCGCAGGCGCTGGTCGATCGCTGCTGGGACCTTCCTGGCGTGAACGCGCGCTACGTGGAGTTCACGGAGCGGTGGCGTGCGGAGCTCGATCGGTGCGAGACCGGCGTGTCGTCGGGCGACGTAACCGCGGAGGAGTGCTTCACGTTGCGCTTCGACCTCCTGCACGAGTTCCGGGCCTTCCCTCTCGAGGATCCGTACCTGCCGCGGACCTTGCTGCCCGAAGGGTGGCACGGTGGAGCTGCTACTCAACTGTTTCACTCGTTGCACAACGTGCTCAAGGGTCCGGCAGACGAATACGTGGACGGGATTTTGGCCGCCGCTCCTTCGGTTCCCGCAGCGGCGGGGAGGTAGCGGATATCGATGACACCTCTCTGCCCTCCTAGGCTGTCGGCACTCGTCTGTGTAGCCCTGCTCAGCGCCGGCGGCTGTACCCCCCCGGACGCGGGACGACCGGACCGCACGGCAGTGCAGTACCTCCGGATCATCGCGCTGGAGGATGCCAGACCCACCGGGGGAGACGATCTCGCCGAGCTCATCGCTGCGACCGCGACTAGTCACGACTACCTGCGTCAGACCGCGGTGCGGGCACTCGGGCGGCTCGAAAATCCTGAGCTCGTCGAGGAGATCGCCAGGCACCTGGCGGATCCCGTAGCTGAAGTGCGTGGGCAAGCGGTCAACGCTCTCGCTCAGGCTGTTCATCGCGCCGACGGCGCCACCGCCCTCGACCTGCTGCTCGGCCATCTCGCTTCGGAGACCGAAGCCAACGTCCGGGGCGTATACGCGCGTTCGCTCGGGCGACTGCAGATCGAGGGAAGCGACCGGGCGCGAGCCATCGAGGCGATCCTCGACCTGAGCACCGTGGGCGGTGAGGACGCCCATCCTTCCACGCTGGTGGGTGTGGCGCTCGGCCTCGAGGCGATGGTGCGCAACGCCCCCGGGACCTCCATTGGCGGGCGCGCCGAAGGTCGCTTGTCGAACCTGGTCTTCTTCGACCGTGTGCGGCAGCAGTATGGCCCCCAGTCGGCCCAGGTGCGGTTGCTCGCACTATCCGCTATGGGGCAAGCCGGAGCGATCACCGTCGAGCTCGTCGAAGGTGGACTGAGGGATCCCGACGCGCGCGTGCGCATCGTGGCTGCCCGATACCTCAGTGCCGTCGTGGCTGCGGCGCGCTCGGAATTCATCCGCCGCGGCCTCCTTGACGAGTCCGTCGGAGTTCGGATCTTCACCGTCCAGCAGCTCGCTCGCGAAGCGCGGGACGAGGTCGTATGCGGGAGGCTGCTCGCGGTGGCGACACGCGACGAAAGCCAGGCGATACGGCTGCTCGCGCTCGACGCGCTTGCCGAACCGTGCACCGACCCGGACGCTCAGACGGAGATCCTATTGGGGACCGCGTCGTCCGTCGGTCCCGAGACGCGTGTCAACTGGCAGATGGGCGCGCACGCGCTGGTCTCCCTCGCTCGGTTCGCGCCGGACTTCGCGTCCCGGCTGGTCCCCGTCTACGTGAGCCACCCGAACCCTTTCGTTCGCGTCTACGGCGCCCGCGCGGCTTCGGTCCTGGGCCAGACCGACGTCGTACTCGAGCTGGTGGGGGACCCCGTGGCCAACGTGCGCACTGCCGCACTTCAGTTGTTGGCGCAGGACGACGCCAACGACATCGACCAACTACTGGTGAGCCAGCTGGCGTCCGACGACCCGCAGCTGTTGATGACCGCAGCGCGCCTGCTCGAGGGATCGGAGCTGGGCTTCCCCGTCGCCTCGGCTGCGTTGACGGCGTTCGAGCGGATCTCCCGAGCTCGCAGAGAGACGTGGCGGGACCCGCGAGGCGCGCTGCTGACGCGCGTCGCCGAGCTGGGAAGCGGCGCGCTCGCCGAACGGCTCACGCCGTTCCTGTCCGACTACGACGCTGTGATCGCCGAGCAGGTAGCCGAAGTGCTGGAGCTCTGGACAGGGCGGCCTCACGCGGCGGACCCGCAAGCGCTTCCGAGGAGCTCCCTTCCCCGAGTAGCCGACGTGCCGGCCTTGGGCAGGGCGACCGTTCTGCTTCATATGCAGAAGGGCGGAACGATCTCCATACAGCCGCTTCCCCTCATCGCGCTGACGAACTCGTACCGATTCGTTCGCCTCGCGCGCGAGGGCTATTTCGACGGACTCACCTTCCACCGCTGGGCACCGAATTTCGTGCTCCAGGGGGGTAGCCCGGGGGCGAACGAGTACTCGGGTGACGGACTGTATTCACGGGACGAGGTCGGCGTGTTTCCGCACTGGCGCGGCACAGTCGGGCTGTCGACGCGCGGCCATGACACGGGGGACGCGCAGATCTTCATCAACCTCGTCGACAATGTGCGCCTCGACCACGACTACACCGTCTTTGGGATCGTCGTAAGTAGCATGGACTTGGTCGATGCGATCCTGGAAGGCGACGTCATCGAGCGCGCCGAGGTTCTCGTCACCCGCTGAGACCGCGGGGCCGGTGACCGCGGGGCCGACCTTGCGCCTCGGCGGAGACGGCCCGTAAGCTCGGCCCCATGAAACACGATCCGAACCTCCCCTGGTACCGCCAACTTCACTGGCAGGTCTTGTTGGCCATGGCTCTCGGCGCCGTGACCGGAGCGGTCTTCGGCGAACCCGCCGCCGCTCGGCTCGGTTGGATCGGCGACCTATTCATGAAGCTCCTGCGGATGATCATCGTGCCGCTCGTGCTCACCTCGATCATCTCGGGCGTGGCGTCGGTGGGCGGGGGCAAGGCGATCGGCCGTCTCTTCAGCAAGACGATGGGCTACTACGTCCTGTCGAGCTTCCTCGCGGCGATGGTCGGCCTCCTGATGGTCAACCTCATCAGGCCCGGCGTCGGCGCGAACATGGTCGACGCCGCGTCGGGGGAGCTCGCGGAGCTCCAGACGCCGGGGTCTCCGGTCGAGCTTCTCCTCGACATCGTGCCGGAGAACTTCGTCCAGGCGGCGGCGGCCGGCGACATGCTCGCGATCATCTTCTTCTGCATCGTCTTCGGCGCCTCGATCACAACGCTGCCCGACAAGATGCGCGTGCTCCTCACCGACACCTTCGACGCGCTCTTCCACGTGATGATGGCGCTCACGTCGGGGATCATAAAGTTCCTGCCGATCGGCGTGTTCGCGCTGATCACCAAGATGGTCGGGACCACCGGCTTCGAGTCGTTCCAGACGCTCGCCCTCTACGCGATCACGATCTTTTCCGGCCTCACGCTCCATCTCTTCGTGACCTTGCCGCTCCTGTTGCTCCTCCTCGGGCGGATCCGGCCGCTGATCCACTTCGCCAACATGCGCGAGCCACTCCTGGTGGCGTTCTCGACGAGCTCGTCGGGCGCCACGCTGCCGGTTACGATGAGCGTCGTAGAGGAGAAGGTCGGGGTGTCGAATAAGGTCGCGTCGTTCGTGCTCCCCATGGGTGCGACCGTCAACATGGACGGCACCGCGGTCTTCGAGTGCGCTGGTGTGCTCTTCATCGCGCAGGTGCTCGGGGCCGACCTGTCCATCGGGATCCAGGCCGTCGTCGTCCTCACCGCGCTGCTCGCCTCGATCGGAGCGGCCGCAGTCCCCTCTGCGGGCCTGGTCGTCATCTTCATCGTGCTCGAGGCCATCGGCCTTGCCGGCCCAGAGGTGAACGTGATCGTCGGCATGATGCTCGCCATTGATCGGCCGCTCGACATGTACCGGACCGCGGTCAACGTGTTCAGCGATTCGTGCGGCGCGGCCATCATCGCACGCTCCGAGGGGGAGACCGAGGTCGATACGGAGATACGCTGACCGGGCCTCCGGGACCGTCGAGCCGACAGCGAGAACGACGATCAGCGGAGCTCGATTCCCCTCAGCCCACCTTTGCGGACTCGAATCCGGCTTGTGAGAAGTGCCGATGGTGCGCGAACGCGGTCCCGATCCCGAGTGCGCGCATCACCTCGAAGCTGGTGCAGTCCACCAGGCTGGGTCCGGCGTTCCCTACCAATAGGGCGGCCGACGTCGCCGCTGAGTGCTGCTGGGGCGTGACCCACTCGATCTTCGCGACGGGTAGCAGCTTCTCGGTGAACGCGCGAAACGCCTCAGCGCCGAGGCGGCTCCGAGTCAGCGCGGACGTTTCGACGACCACGTAGTTGCTCGTGATCAATCGCGTGCGAGACTCCAGTGCGCTGGTGAGGTACGCGGCCGCGGTCGCGTGCATCGCATCGTCCGCATCGAGGATCGCGAAGAAAGCCGAGGTATCGACGAACACCTTCATGCCTCGAACGCGTCTCCCAGATACCGATCGTGCTCCGCGGCTACGTCGCAAAGGCCGGAGCGAAAGTGCCCCACGACGCCGAGCGCGCTCGCCCGGCGGGTCTCCGGGTCGATTCCCTGGTATTCCTGAATCAGGCCGTCGACCGCTTCGCGCACGAGGTCTGCCAGCGACCGCCCTTCTTCCGCGCCGAGCGCCCTGAGGAAGTCGGCCTGCGGCGCCGTGACCTGGACCTGAATCCGGATGAGTGATGTCATGACATCATGATATACCATCATTACATCATTCCCAAGACAAACGTACAGGCAACACGACTCCGGAGACGTGATCGTCGCAACCGCGGGGGGGGAGAGGCCGCGCCATGGCGCGATCGGTCCGCAATCGCCCCTGCGCGCGCCCAAGTGACTTGGTTAGACTCTAAGCCGCTCGGGCGCGGACGCGCATGTGCCCGAAACACCGCACTCCGCAGGCACATCGCATGAAGATCGGTCTCGTCGGCTTCGCCGGTTCGGGGAAGACCACTGTTTTCAATACGATGACGGGGCAAGATGTCCCGGTCGGACATGGTGGCGGAGTCCGCCTCGGCATGGTTCGCGTGCCGGACGAGCGCATCGACCGGCTCTCGCAGATCTTCTCGCCGAGGAAGACCACGTTCGCGGAGATGAGCTTCTGCGACGTGCCGGGCGAACACGGTGCGGCCAAGAGGGGACTCTCGCCGCGAGGCCTCCAGCAGATCCGTGATCAGGAAGCGCTGTGCCTCGTGCTGCGCGACTTCGACAACCCGGCGCTGGAGGACGAGCCCGACCCGCTCGGCGATCTCGAGGCTTTCCACTCGGAATGCATTTTCGCCGACCACGAGATCGTCGAGAAACGGCTGGATCGCGCCCGCAAAGAGCGAATTGATCAGCTCGAGATCGCTGCGTTCGAGATCATGCTGTCCGCGCTCGAGAGCGAGCGAGCGCTCCGGTCGATCCCGGAGGCCGAGCTCGACCGGAAGTATCTCAAAGGCTTCGGGCTGCTGTCCGACCGCCCTCTGCTGATCACGCTGAACCGCGCCGAAGACCGAGCCGCCGAGCCGATGCCCGAAGATCTGGCCAAACGCATCGAGGAGTTGCAGGCGGCTGGGCTGACTCTTTCCGCAAGTGTCGAAGCGGATATCGCGAGCATGGATGGCGAAGACCAGGCCCACTTCCTTTCCGATCTGGGGCTTTCCGAGTCCGCGATCGCGCGCTTCATCCGTGCCGCCTACGGCCTGCTCGACCTCATCTCCTTCTTCACGGTCAGCGAGGACGAGGTCCGCGCCTGGACGATCCGACGCGGCACGAAAGCGCGCCCTGCCGCCGGGAAGATCCACTCCGACCTGGAGCGTGGCTTCATACGCGCCGAGGTCACGCCATACGAGCTGTTCATGGAGTACGGCTCGGAGGCCGCCGTGAAGGACGCCGGCAAGCTCCAGGTGGAGGGCAAGGAGTACGTCGTGTCGGACGGAGATATCATGCACGTCCGCTTCAACGTGTAGAAAAAGACGAATCCTGGGACCCGCGCCAACGCGCCGGAGGCCGCGCGCCGGGGGCTTCGCAGCGAGGCGACTCTACGGACGCGACGCAACCAAGGTCCCGCACCTGTCCGACCAGTCGCGACCGTAGCCGGAGCCGAGCGCGAAGCCCCCGGCGTGCGGCCGCAGGAACCACCAAAAAGCGGTTTCTAGGAAATCGTCCGCATGAGAGCCTCAACCTCATCGATCTGCCGAGGCGCCGCCGCCGACAAGATCACCGGATCCCCATCGGTGACGAGCACATCGTCTTCGATGCGAATGCCGATGTTCCACCACTTCGGGTCGATGTCCTCGGCGGCAGGGATGTAGATGCCCGGTTCGATCGTGACGACCTCGCCGGGGCGGAGCGGTCCGTAGCTACCCACGTCGTGAACGTCGAGTCCGAGGTAGTGGCTGGTCCCGTGCGTGAAGAAGCGACGCAACCCGCGCTGGTCGGCGGCGCTCGAGATCAGTCCGAGCTCCGCCAGCCCTTCTGCCAGCACGCGCGATGCCTCCCTGTTCGAGGCCAAGAACGCGTTGCCGGCCCGTGTTGCTTGGATGCCGGCTTCCTGAGCGCGGTAGACGAGCTCGTAGATCGTGCGCTGCTCGGGTGAATAGGTGCCGCTCACTGGAATCGTGCGTGTGATGTCGGCCGAGTAACCGTGGACTTCAGCTCCGATATCGATGACGACCACATCACCCGCCTCGGTGACCCGCCGGTTCGTCATGTAGTGCAAGATGGTCGAGTTCTCGCCGCTGCCGATGATGCTGTTGAAGCCGGGCTGCTCGGAGCCGTTGCGTTTGAACGTGTATTCGACGAGCGCCTCGATCTCGTACTCGGCCCACCCTGCCTTCACCTGCTGCATGACCTCGCGGTGCGCCTCGACGGTGATGTCGATCGCGCGCCGTAGCGCGGTCATCTCCTCAGCGGACTTGATCGCACGCAGTTCGTCCAGGAGTCCTCGGAGCGGCTTGGCATCACCGGTACCGCCCCCGGCTAGCGCCTCTGGGTCCACGTTGTCGATGAACGCGGCTAGCTGGTCATGCAGCGGCGATCGTTCAGGGACCCCGTCGGGGAAAGCGAGGTGGTAAACACGGTGCTGCCCAGTCCGCAGCAAAGGCACCAAGACCTCGCCGAAGCGCGTCGCATCGAGCGCGAGCTGCACTCCGAGCCGCTGCATAGCTCGTTCTGCACCGAATCGGCGTCCATCCCATACCTCGCGTGCGGGATCGCGCGGCGGCACGAACAGGATCTCGTGCACGCGCTGGCCGTCCACTTCCAGCCCCCCCGGTGCCATGATCAACGCAGAGCCAGGCTCCTCGCTTCCGGTGAGGTAGAGGAAATCGCTCGACTGACGGTACTCGTAGTTCATGTCGCCGTTGCGATTCCGCACGGGCGCCCCGAAGAGCACGACGAGCGAGTTGCCTGGGAGCTGCGCCATCACTGCGGCACGGCGACCGCGATGAAAGTCGGCGCTCAGGTAGTCCTGGTCGTAACGGACGGGGGCGTCGAACTCTTGCGCCGACAGCGTAGCCGGCAGCGTGATCGTACCGAGGAAAAGCGTAGTCGTGGCGAGACGTCGCATGTCGATCCGTTCGTAGTGTCCGGCTCCGGTTGAAGCACATCCTACAGGGGACGAACCCTTTCGGTCCCCCCCATCCTCTCGCAAATTGCCGAAGCGCAACCACACGCAGGAGGGACCCATGGATCGTCGAGGCTTCGTAGGCACAGGCATGGCAGCCGGACTCGTCGGCGTCAGCGGCACCGCCGCCTCCCTCACGGCCCTACTGGAACACACCCCCGGCTGGGGCCCCGGCAAGACGCTACCCGACGGGTCGGTAAAGCTCAGCTCTAATGAGAACGCGCTCGGCCTCTCCGAGTCCGCCCGGCAGGCGGTCATCGACGCGATCCCGCACGCGAATCGGTACCCTTCCGACTATACCCCTGCGCTGTTGCAAGAGCTGGCGAAGTACATGGACGTGAAGGAAGAAAACCTCGTGCTGGGATCGGGCTCGACCGAGATCCTCCAGATGGCGGTGCAAGCGTACCAGGGGCCGAACGTTCCGCTCGTAATCGCGGAGCCGACGTTCGAGGACGTGCCCCGCTATCAGCGCCCGCTGTCGTTCAACCTCGTCGCGGTACCCCTGACCGGTAGCCACGAGCACGACGTCGGTCGCATGCGAGAGCATGCCGAGGGGTCTCGCCGGCCGTCGATCGTGTACTTCTGCAACCCGAACAACCCGACAGGGACGATCACTGCGTCGCGCGATATCGACGCGTGGATCGCCGACGCGCCCAAGACGACGATGTTCTTGATGGACGAGGCTTATTTCGACTACGTCGACAACCCCTCCTATTGGTCAGCACTCAAGTGGATCGACACACACCCCAACGTGATCGTCGTCCGCACCTTCTCGAAGATCTTCGGGATGGCCGGCCTGCGCGTCGGGTACGCCGTGGCACACCCGGACACGATCACCCGCCTGACGGAGTTCGTAGCAAAGAACAGTCCGAACGTGCTCGCGACCGCGGCAGGCATCGCGTCTTTGAGGGACGAAGCCCACACGGCGCGCAGTCTGGAGCTCAACGAAGCGTCCAAGAAGATCGTGCAAGCCACGTGCGACGAGCTCGGGCTCGAGTGCCTGCCTAGCGACGCGAACTTCACCATGCACCGCATCAACGGGGACCTCGACACGTATATCAGCCGGATGGCCGACGCCGGGGTTCGTGTGGGTCGCCCGTTCCCGCCCATGCTCGAGTGGAGCAGGATCTCGTTCGGCCTGCCGGAGGAGCAGGACCGTTGGGCGGAGACGCTCAAGGGGTTCCGGGCGAAGGGCTGGGTCTAGCAGACCTCCCGCTGTGGCAGAACCGCGAATCGAGGACTGGCCCGACCCACCTGCCATGGACGTGGGCTCACCCGAGCCTGCGGTGTACGAAGACCGTGGGACCGCTTGGGTCGCGTATCGATGCAACAACGCGGACTTCCCCGGGTGGGGATCGGACGCCAGTCCGAATCATCCGGGCTTCGACGAGTACTGCGCGGTCCTGAGGTTCACGGGCGTCGAGTCGCTGACGCTCGGGCCTCCGGGAGACGAGCGACTCCACGAGCATCCGCTCCACGATGCCGGCCTCGAGCCGTACTCGTTCCACGTCGTCGAGGACTCGGACGAGGCTACCGCGGGTGAGACCGCGCACTGGATCGTGACGTTCCACGACGAAACGCTCGAGGTCATCGCGGAGGACGCGGACGTACTCGAGGCGAGAGTCGACGTGAACTCGCCTGAGCAGGCGCTCTCCCAGGTAGGTAGTAGTTAGAGAACCCCCACGCCCATGATGCCCGCACCTATTCGCGACGCGTCCTGGACGACCAATGGATTGCCGTGATCTTCCACGACGCTCCATCCCTGGCCAGAACCACCAGCTCGGCTCCCTGAGAATTGATCTCCCGATCGCCCATGCGGCCCTGGCTGACGCTGGTCGACGACGCCCAGGCGACATCGCCGACGACGCGAACGTCGATCTCGCCACGCTCCCGCGGAACCGCTTGCGAAAAGCGCATGTCACCCGAGATGTGACCGTTCCGGTATTGGTTCTTGTCCTCCACCCCGCCGCTCTCGAGAATCACGACGTCGTCGGCGAGTAGGGACAACGCCTTGGTCGAGTCACCCGCGACCAGCGCTGCGTGGAACGCCTCGATCACTTCGGTTACCGCTCGAGTGTCCTGCGCCTGCAGCGGGGGAGCCGCATGGCCAAGCGCCACGATCGCCAGCACTGCCAGGGCACAGCGTGTGATCCTCATGACCATCTCCTAGTTCAGTTCAGCAAGGCCATCCCGTCCATCCCCATCACCGTATCGTCGGATTCGGATACGGACCGACGTTCCCCTGGATCCCGAACACTCTCGAGAAGCCGACTACCAGCTCGACGTTCGCGTTGCCGGCGTCCCACTCATCCAAGCGCGTCGACAGGCCCAGGTCCAGAACGCTCCAGTTGCTCACCTGGACGCGGGTACCGACTTCGACCCAAACACGTGACCGAGCCTGTGACGTGGGGATCTCGACATAGACGTCGGCGAGCACCGCGCGGCTGAAGAGTCCGATCGGATAGTCGCTTCCTAGACCGACCCGCCAGAAGTCCCCGCCATCGGCCCGACTGGCCACAGTGTATCCGCCGTTGCCGTGTAGACGTAACCGACCGAAAGACCGGGTTACGATCCCCTTGAAGCCGAACTGCGCATCTTCGTGACCGATCGCGCCCGTACCGGGCGTGGCTCCCTCCAGCCGGATCGCCATCGCCGGCAGCGAGACGGTCTCTCGCCGAATGCCGTAGAGCAGGTGTGCAGAAGCGGATTCGAGACCAGTATCCGCGCCTGACCCGAGGGTGCGGACCGCACTCTCGACCTCGATCCCGAACTGTGTGTTCCGAAACACCCCGGTCTTCACCTCCAAGATCCCGTGCAGACCACGAGATCCTTCTTCCAGGGTGCCTCGGGACCCGATCTCGAACTCCCACTCGCGGAACTTGATCGGATAGGCGTCCTCGACCCGTATGGGACGGTCGAGGTCGGCGGCGCGAAAATCCTCCTGGGCCCAGCCCACGTGTGGCTGGGCTGCAAGGACGAGGCTAACGGAGAGGACGTAGGCCGGCCGTTTCATCACGCACCTCCCGACCCGGACCCACTCGCCGGCAGCGGCTGCATGAACTCCTGCATCGACGCCATGCGAGCGTCCGGGTGACCCTGCGGAAGCCACTCCCCCGAGGGCAGCTGGGTGGGTACGCGCATCGCGCCACCGCTCATCGAGTGGCCGTCACGCATGGGCATGGGGGGCGCCACGACAGTGTCCTGACCAGCGTAGACCATCAACTCGCGCAGTCGCCTGATCTCTGCGGCCTTCTGGTCCAACGCGTAAGAAGCGTCGGCCATGATGTCGTTTACGACATCATGCATCATGTGAAGGTTGTCGAAGATGTGCGCAGCTGCTGGAAACATCTCAGAGAACTCGGGCGCCACCTCCGCCATGAGCGGCATAACGTCCGGCAGGTCGACGAGCACGGAGTCGGTGAAGATGCGAATCACCCGGTCGAGCTCAGTTCGGCGCCGAGCCGGGTCCGACTCCATGAGGGCCTCGTACACCGCTGCGTGATGCCAGTGGTAGGCCCAGAGGATTCCGTTGACGCCGGGGTACGTTCGCCTGAACGCTCCCGCCCATTCACCGCCACCTTCCATCCAGCGGTGACCGTATCCTCTGGTCGAAAAAGCAGCGTTGGGCTCTGATAGGTAATAAGTGACCGCACGCTCACCGGCCGCTCGCTTTTCCGCTATTCGGTCGTCGGTGAGGATGTCATAGAGCTGCGAGTGCAGCATGTGCGTCCAATCCATGGACTGGCCGGTCTCGAACGCCATCCTGCTCCAAGTGGGAGCGACGATGTCGGCGGGCGGTTCGAATTTCGGCGGGTCGGCCACGTACGCACGGACTTGTGCTTCGAACTCCGACATCCTTGCACCGATGTCCGCACCCGGATCCATGAGTAGCTCGTACGCTCCGAAGTGGGCGAAGTGGGCCGCGTAGAACGAGCGCGCGGCCAACTCATGCGTGTCATAGAAGGCGAAGTTGTAGGGTGCGGAAAGACGATATACATCGCTGCGCTGCGGTAGGCCGCACGCGGCGCCCAGTAGCACCAAGAGTGCCGCGGCCCCGAGTCGGGCACGGGCAAGATGAACGGCAAGCATCGGGATCTCTCCGATCTGTAATTGTCAGCCGCAAATCACCTGATTCACGGACACGAGTACAACGAGGTGGACAAGCAAGAGCGGTCGAGGCATTCAGAAGTCTAGCGCCGCGGAGCACAGGGGCACTAGGGGACCTCTGGCCTTCCTTCCAAGCGGCCGCTAGGGTAGCCGACGCCCCCGGTCGACAGCAGGATCGCGAGCGGGGTGTTCGCCCGGTTCATCATCTTCTCCGTGAGGCGTTCCATGCTCTCTCGCGCACCGCGCCGCCGCCGGCTGCCCTCCCTGTCAGCCGTTATCTTGGTCGCTCTGGCACCATTCATGGTGCCGGTTTCCGTTCAGGCACAGTCCGCCACGGAGAAAAGAACGCTGGAGATCGCCGACTACGCGCAGTGGCGTACGATCTCGGGTTCGAAGATCTCGGACGACGGCCGGTGGGTCGCGTGGGCGTACTCGCGCGTGCGGGGCGACGACACGCTGCACGTCGAGGCGCTCGACTCGGATGCCGCGCACGTGATCGCGTCGGCGTCAGACCCGGAGTTGTCGGACGACGGGGCGTGGATCGCGTACTTCATTGCGCCGCCGTTTCTCGAAGCGGAGAAGTTGCTCCGTGAGGGAGAAACCGTAACGCGGCAGGCCGGCCTGCTCGAGCTCGCGACGGGCGCAAGCTTCACCTGGGACGACGCTTCCTCCTTCGGCTTCTCCGAAGGCTCGAGCCACTTCTTTGTGAAGAAGAGGAAGACGAACGAAGAGGCGGAGCACGACGGCACCGACCTCATCCTCCGCAACCTTCGCGAAGGATTCGAGGAGCTGATCGGCAGCGTCGGAGAAGCCGAGTTCAACGATGGCGGGACTCACCTCGCCTTCACCGTGGACGCTGAGGACAAGGACGGGAATGGTCTGTACCTGGTCGATCTCGCCACGGGCTCCCGTAGGGGACTCGACAACGCCAAGGAGCGGTACGCCCGGCTGACGTGGTCCGAGGAGGGTGACGCGCTCGCCGTCCTCCGCGGCGAAAAGCCGGAGCAGAAGGTCGAGCGCGAGAATGTACTGATCGCGTTCAGGCACGTGGCGAACCGCCCGCCAACGCGGATCGATATCGACGCGACGGGCAATGGCGGCCTCGGCGACGGAGTAGTCTTGAGTGAGAAGGGCAGCCTCGTCTGGAACGAAGACGCCACCATGCTCTTCGTCGCGACCAAGCGACAGGACGACGAACTGGAGGACTGGCCGGAAGACGACCTGCCGTTGGCGGACGTCAACATCTGGCACTGGGCCGACGACCGGATTCAGTCCCAACAGGAGCAGGCTGCATCGCGGGACCGGGACCGGACGTACGTCGCGGCGGTGAACTTGGAGCGCGGTACAGTCGTCCCGCTCGCCGATGAGCGCATGCGCACCGTGGAGATCACGCGGGACGGGCGTTGGGCGATCGGTCGGGACGAGACCGCGTACATCTCCGATTGGCGGCCCGAGCTGGCCGACCTCTACCGCCTGGATCTGCGGACGGGGGAGCGAGTGACCGTCCTCGAGGGCCAGCTACGCACGCTCGGGCTGTCCCCGGATAGCAGGCACTATCTCTACTGGAAGGACGGCGACTTTTGGGACTACCGGATCGTGGACGACGAACACGTGAACCTCACCGGTTCCGCTCCGGTGGACTTCACCAACCAGGAGTACGACCGTTTCGGGGAAAAGCCTCCGCACGGTGTCGCCGGCTGGACCGCGGACGGTGACGGAGTCGTGCTGTATGATCGCTACGACATCTGGCTCCAGCCGCTCGACGGAAGCAGCGCGACGAACCTGACGGGCGGCCGCGGAGCCGCGGACGAAATGCGACTCCGCTACATCCGCACCGATCCCGATGCCCGTACGATCGACCTCGGCGAGCCGCTGTTGATCGACGCGTATGGGCAGTGGACGAAGAAAGAAGGCTTCTTCGAGTTGGACGGCGACGACCTCGAGCAGCTTACGTGGGAGGACCGCCGCTTCGATACGCCGAGAAAGGCCGCTGACGCCGAACGGTATCTGTTCACAGCCCAGACCTTCCAGGAGTATCCGGACCTGTACGTGAGCGGAAACGATTTCGCGGACCGGACGCGGGTCACGGACGCGAACCCGCAGCAGGACGAGTTCCTGTGGGGTCATCGCATCCTGTTCGACTACACGAACGACGACGGCGTGCCACTTCAGGGTACGCTCGCCATCCCGGACGACTACGAACCGGGCCAAAAGCTGCCGATGCTCGTGCGTTTCTACGAGAAGTACTCCCAGGATCTGCACCTGTACCCAACGCCCACCTTCCGACATTCGCCGAACTTCGCGGGCTACGTGAGCAACGGGTATCTCGTCATGCAGCCGGACGTGCACTTCCGGATCGGCAGCTCTCACAGCGACATGCTCGAGTCGGTCGAGGCGGCAGTGCGGAAGGTGATCGAGATGGGGTACGCGGACCCCGACGCCCTGGGCCTCAGCGGTCATTCGTACAGCGGGGGAGGCAGCGCCTACATCGCGACCCGGTCAGAGATGTTTTCGGCGATCGCACACGGAGCGGCCCCGATCAACCTCGTGAGCGAGTTCAACCAACTCTTCGTGGGTAGCGGTCGGAACAACCATTCGTACGACATCTACGGTCAGGGCCGGTACGCGACGAACCCGTACGACGACTTCCAGCGGTACTGGGATCAGTCCCCGATCTCCGGCGTCCAGAGCATGGACACGCCGGTCCTCTACCTGCACGGCGAGGCGGACCCGACCGTGAATTGGGAACAGGGGCTCGAGTGGTACAATGCGCTTCGCTTCCTCGGGAAGCCGATCATCTGGCTCTCCTATCCCGACGAGGGGCACGGTCTGCGCAAGCTCCAGAATCGCGTCGACTTCCAGCACCGACTGCGCCAGTTCTTCGAACACCACCTCAAGGGTGAGCCCGCCGCGGGTTGGATGACCGACGGCGTACCGTATCTGGACAAGGAGCGGCGCATGAGGGAGTTCGCGCCTCGAATCTTCCGGTCGGACAGCACCCGCATCATCAGTGAGCCACAGGAGCCACAGGGGCCACACGAGCGACAGGGGCCACAGGGGCCACAGGGGCCAAAGGGGCCAAAGCGGCACACCCAGTGAGAAGCTTCTGGCGGTCGCCCCTCATCGCCGCGGGGGCCATCGCTGTCTTCGCGGTTCCCGGGACCGCCCAAGCTCCCTCCCCCGAGTCCGTGCTGGGCTTCGCGCCGGGCGCCGACTTCCGCCTCGCGACCTACGAGCAGTCCATAGACTACTTCCAACGGCTGGCAGCGGCCTCGGATCGCATCACCATGGTGCGCACCGGGCGTACGTCGGAGGGGAGGGACTGGTGGATCGCGTTGATCTCGAGTCCTGAGAACCTCAGGGAGGTCGAGCGCTACCGGGCGATCGCGGACCAACTCGCGCACCCGGGTGAGCTGACCGACGAGGCGGCGCGGGCACTCGCGGTGCGCGGGAAAGCGATCGTCGACATCAACGGCGGACTGCACGCTTCGGAGGTCGCGGGCGCGCAGCATACGATCCAGCTCGCATACGAGCTGGTCACGAGCGAGGACGCTCGCGTCGCTGCGATCCGCGAAAACGTGATCACGGTTCTGTGGCCGTCACTCAACCCAGATGGCCAAACGATGATCGCCGACTGGTACTCCTCGAACGTCGGCACGCAGTACGAAGTCGCGCCCATGCCTTGGCTGTACCAGAAATACGTAGGGCACGACAACAACCGCGACGCCTACATGCTGAACATGGTGGAGTCGCGTGTGATCGCGCGGACGTGGCAAGAGTGGGATCCGCAGATCATCTACGTGCATCACCAGAGCTCGCCGTTTCCGACGCGCATCTGGTTACCGCCGTTCGCGGAGCCGATCGCCCGTTTCGCTCCACCGCTCATGTCGCGTACCGTGAACACCCTCGGCATGACGATCGCGCAGATGCTCGAGTCCCGCGGCATGCCCGGCGCCGTGCACATGGGTACCGGCTTCGACGCCTGGTATCCCGGCTACGTCGACTACATGCCGATGATGCAGAACCAGGCGGCGTTCTGGACGGAGACCGCGCTCTGGCGCTACGCGACGCCGCGCTTCTACACGCTCTCCGACTTCCCGGCGAACCGGCGCGGTCTCAGGGCGGAATCGCTCTATCCGAGCCCGTGGAAAGGCGGGTGGTGGCGCTTGGGCGACGCCGTCGACTACATGCGAGTGGCATCGCTGGCGGTTCTGGATTACGCCGCCAAGTACCGCGAGGACCTCCTGTTCAACCGGTACCAGTCGGGTCGCGACGTCATCCGGAAGTACACGACTTCGCCACCGTTCGCGTACTTCGTCCCCAAGTCGCAGCGCGACCCCGTGGGGCCCGTGGACCTCCTGCGCCGCCTTGCGTTCAACGGGCTACGGGTCTACGAGCTGACTTCCGACGTGACGCACGAAGGGATCACGCACCCTGCCGGCACGTGGGTGCTACCGCTCGACCAGGAGTTCGGCGAGCTCGCGCGCCAGGTCATGGAGGTGCAGAGCTATCCGGACCTGCGCGAGTATCCGGAGGGCCCGCCCGAGCAACCGTACGACGCGGCAGGTTGGACGCTTGCCTACCTGATGGACGTCGACGTCATCGAGGCGACGCAGCCCCTCGGCGAGGACGTGCGCGCGGCGATGCAGCCGCTCTCCGCCGAACCGACCGCGTGGGACGCGGAAGTCGTCGACGCTGCGGCGTTCGACGCCATCTCCGGAGTCGGTTTCGACACCGATGCGGTCGCCGCCGCAATCCGGCCGAGCCCCGGACGAGTCACAGGCTCGGGCTCGGCGCTACTGCTCGATCCCGCCCAGAACAACAGCTTTCGCGCGTTGAACGAAGCATGGCAGGCAGGAGCGACGGTCCGCTTCGCAGACGCTCGCTATGCGGTCTCCGGCCTCAGCGGAAGCGACGTGGACCGACTGGTGCGCGACCTCGCTCTGCAGGCGACACGCGGATCCGACAGCGGGACGCCACTCCCACAGGCACGGATCGGCCTCTACCGGCCGTGGTCCCCCAGCATGGACGAGGGCTGGACGCGCTGGCTCTTCGAAGAGCATGGTTTCTCCTTCGTCAACGTCCGCAACGCAGACGTGTACGCGGGCGACCTGCGAGATCGCTACGACGTGATCGTGCTGCCTTCGGAGCGGCCGGGTGGGCTGATGGACGGCTTCGCAAAGGGGTCGGCCCCACCCCGGTACGTCGGCGGGCTCGGTCAGGAGGGCGTGCGAGCACTCGACACGTTCGTGCGCGCGGGAGGCACGTTGGTGTGCATGAGCGCGGCGAGCGACCTGTGCATCGACGAGTTTCACCTGCCGGTGAGCAACGTCGTGGGTGGCCTCGACCGCGGCGAGTTTTTCTCGGCCGGCTCCATCTTCGAGGTCCGTATCGACACGGGTCATCCCGTCATGGCCGGCATGCCGGAACGCGGCAAGATCTTTTTCGACCGCAGTCCCGTCTTCACGACTGAAGAAGGCTTCGAGGGTGCTGTGATCGCGTCGTACGGGCCCGACGGCTCCCCGCTGCTCTCCGGTTATCTGCTCGGCGAGGAGCACCTGCAGGGTCAGGCCGCCGCAGTGGACGTCCGGCTCGGCGGAGGCCATGTGATCTTGCTGGGCTTCCGGCCTCAGTGGCGCGGCCAGCCGCGCGGCACCTTCCGGGTCCTCTTCAACGCGGTGCTCTTCCATGGCGCTCTGGCGGCCGAGACGACGGGTACCGAGGGCTTCTGGGAGAAGCCCGACCAGAAAGACGAAGACGAGGGGGAGGGAGACGGGAACGGGAACTGACGGCCCTGGCGAAACCCAGGGGGTATCGGTCTCTTCCAACCACCATGTAGCGGGAGCTTGGCATGACAGGCAGCGTCGAGGCGCAAGCGGAACTGGAGAGCGTTCTCAAGGACGAAATCATCCGCATGTACCAGGACGTCGCGGACAATCCAGAGGGCGAATTCCACTTCTTCCACGGGCGCCAGGCCGCGGAGATGTTCGCGTACGACGCGCACTCGCTCGACGAAGCGCCCGAGGGAGCCGTCGCGTCCTTTGCTGGCGTCGGCAATCCCCATTTGCGTAGCAACGTGCAGCCCGGGGAGACCGTGCTCGACTTGGGTAGCGGCGCGGGACTCGACGCGATCATCGCCGCGCGCAGCACGGGCCCCACCGGCAAAGTCATTGGCGTCGATCTCAATCCCTCGATGTGCTTGAAGGCACAGGCCCACGCCGCGGCGACCGGCTTGGAGATGGAGTGCCATGAAGGCCGCATGGAGAGCATCCCGCTGACGGACGAGTCCGTCGACGTGGTCATCTCCAACGGCGTCATCAATCTGTCATTCCAGAAGCGGAAAGTGGTCGAAGAGATGTTTCGGGTCCTCAAGCCGGGCGGGCGGATCTCGATCACGGACATCGTGAGCGCGAAGCAGCTGTCCCCCTCGATCGTGAACGACCCCAAGCTGTGGGCGGCGTGAATCGGAGGCGCTCTCCTGGAAGGAGAGATGTTCAGGCTGCTCGAAGAGTCTGGGTTCCAGCGCGTTCGTTCGGCGGTCGTACCGAACTTTCGGTTCCGCAAGACGGCGACGCAGAACTCGGCGGAAGCGTATGGGGTCAAAGCAGTGATGATGACGGCGGAGAAACCCAGCGGCGACTGAGGTGGAGGGAGGTAGGGACGCGTGGGGAGTCACACCACACCGGAAGGAATCGAATGAGAGCGATCGCTCAGAGTAGCCGGCCCCCGAGCCCCGCGGACCCCTCGAACTTCGTGCTGCCGGCCCAGATGCAGCGTTTGCTCGGCCCGGACGACGATCTTCCGGTACGTCTCTACCGGGTCACGTTCGACGAAGGCGCGCGAACCCACTGGCACACGCACGACGACGTTCAGCTACTCTTCGGCCTGAGCGGTCGATGCGTCGTCGCGAACCGCGACGGAGACGAGGCACTGCTCAAGCCCGGAGACGTCGTCGCCATCGATCCCGGTGAGGAGCACTGGCACGGTGCCGCCCCGGGCACCGACGGCGAACACCTCGCCATCAACGTGGGTCAGTCAACGACCTGGCTCGGCCTTTAGGCGACCGCCCGCTCGGTCCGGCTTGAGAGGCGCCGCCCTGGATGCATCTCAAGCCGGATGGCTCATTCGTGACCACATGTCTGATAGACCGGCCGACACATCCTGCATCGCCTGGATCGCGATCGCGTCGAGCCTCTGAGCCAGGCCGGGTCCGACGAGCCTCCGGAGGAAACGAGCCGGGTAGTCTAGGTCCCAGTCGAGGAACGCCTCCGGCCCCTTCTCGAGGTTCCCCAGAATCCGGATGACCAGGTACGAGTCGTCGAGCAAGCCGGCGAGACCCAGCGTCATCTCCGGAAGCAGATCCATCGGTTGCAGATAGTATTTCTCGGCGTGATCCAGCAGCGGGTTCACGACCGACCCGAGCCCCCGAGTCTGGGCCTCCTGACGCGCGCGGGCCAGGAAAATCGGGATCGACTCGATGATCTCAAGCGCGACGTCGGCAGCCTCCGCGACCTCGGACTCTTCGGACTCGGGTAGCGTCTTGGCGATGAACTTCCTGAGTGCCTCGATACCACCCCGAGCCTTGGCGCTCTCGATGACAGCAAGGATGTCCGGCAGCACGCCGGTGACCACCTGATCGTCTTTCGCTGCCTGATCGGGCTGCATGGAATTACTCTCCCCCCCCTCGATAGACCACCTCTCCACCTACGATGGTATACACTATTTCGGTGTTCGGGATCGCGTCCTCATCGATTGTCATTACATCCTGCGACAGAACGGTGATATCGGCGAACTTGCCCAGGGTGAGCGAACCCTTGATGTCCTCCTCGAACGCTCCGTACGCCGCGTTGATCGTATAGGACTCCAGAGCTTCGAGGCGGCTCATGCGCTGGTCCGCGAAGAAGACACCCCCGTTGTTCATCTTCCGGGAAACAGTGGCGTAGTAGCTCGCGATCGGGTCCACGTCTTCGACCGGCGCGTCGGTGCCGTTCACGATGAGCGCACCGCTCTCCATGAGCTTCTGCCAGACGTACGCACCCTCCCGCGTGCGCTGGCTTCCGAGCCTTGACTCGACCCAGGGCCCGTCTGATGTCGCGTGCACCCCCTGCATCGATGCGATCACTCCGAGGGCACCGAAGCGCGGGATGTCGTCGGGGTGCAAGTGCTGAGCGTGCTCTACGCGCCAGCGATAGTCGCCGTCGCCCTGGGCGGCATACGCCTCCTCGAAGATGTCGAGCGTCTCACGGTTCCCCCGATCCCCGATCGCGTGCACGTTGAGCTGATACCCGTGCTGCATCGCCAGGCGGGCGGTCTCTCTGATGTTCTCCGGCGTGGTCGTATTGAGTCCGGTGCTCGTCGGCAAATCGTCGTACGGCTCGAGCAGCCACGCGCCGTGCGAACCGAGCGCGCCGTCGATCGACTTCTTGATCGCGCGCACGGTGAGGCGTTCTCCGTACCCGACCATGCGATACGCAGCGAGATTCTCGCCTAAGGACTGGTTCCCGGCCCGAATCATCACCCAGAGGCGGATCTTCAGACTACCGTCATCCACCATCCCCTTCCAAAGATCGATGGTTCCAAAGCCGGAGCCGGCGTCCTGGAAGGACGTGATCCCTTTGGAGAACGCCTCTTCCTGCGCGAGAAGGGCCACGCGGCGCGCGTCCGGCGCGGCGCCTCCGCGGCGGGCCGGTCCGAGCAGCTCCGACGCGGTCTCCCGGAACGCGCCAATAGCGTTGCCACCGGCATCACGGACGATCTCTCCACCGTCCGGGTCCGCGGTGTTCCGATCGATCCCGGACAGCTCCATCGCCTTGGCGTTGGCGTACGTCGCGTGGCCGCTGGCGTGCGTGAGGATCACGGGGTTGTCCGGCGACACGGCGCTCAGCGATGTATGGAACGGGAGGCCGTCGACGTTCGGCTCGGGCCTCCGGTCCCACTTCTCCTGGTGCCATCCACGGCCCGTGATCACCTCCCCGGGCACGGCCTCGGCGACCGCCGCTTCCACGATCGCGACAACTTCATCCCAATTGGCGACTTCCATGAGATTGAGCTGCAGCGTCGAGCGCCCGACACCCATGTAGTGACCGTGGCCCTCGATGAATCCTGGAATCGCGAGTTTGCCATCGAGCTCGATAACCTCGGTGTCGTCACCGATGTAGTCGTCCATCTCGGCATCGGATCCGATCGCCACGATCCGCCCGTCGCGCGCGGCCAGCGCCTGGACTTCGGGCATCGCCTCGTCCACGGTGACGATCTTGCCATCGAGCAGCACGAGATCGGCGGCCTCGGGGGCCGGACCCGAGTCGCACGCAGCGACCGAGATCGTCAGCGCCGCGAGAAGGAATAGGTTGCGGGGGTGCGGAAATGATACCATCGGAACGCTCCTAGCGATGCGCAGCGGACGTCGACCAGAAGGGTGATCGGAAAGGGGGGCGGGCCGCCACCCGTGCTTACGCACGGGTCCCCGGGTGCCACGGCCCCAGGGGGCACCCGCGCATGGCGCGGGTCGCGGAGCTTCGAAGGCATAGCCGTCGCTACGTCGAGGAGCTCCAACGACGGAGATGGGGCCGTGCCACCGCAACCCACACACTCGTATGTTCATTTCATCCTGTTGTTGGGCACATGGCGGTTGCGCGGTTGATCCATCGTCTCTCCTCGTCGGACCACCGCCTTCGGCGGCGGTGCCCGCTCGGCTACGACTCCTCGTCGTTCCTTGCCTGAACGCGCGCAAGCACCATGTGCGCGGCCCACCCCCCTTTCCGATCACCCTTCTAGGCCTGTGACGGATGGCCAGACGGCCTCAAACTCAACGGGAGCAGTAGAATCGCTCCTGTGGATGCACTCGGCTAGGGTCCGGAGTCAGAAGTTCAGCGTAGAACCGAGGGGACCGGGGCACCGCCACGCTTGCCGCAGCGGCCCCGGACGCAGACCTTGCGAGATTGATCACACACGTTTCGGCCCCACAAAAGCCATGCCTCCCAACACACTTCGCCGGTTCTCGATTGTATTGGGCATCCTTTTCGGAGCCGCCGCGTCGCCTGCCGACGCCCAGGACGCTCCCAACCTCTGGCGCTCCCAACTCGAGTTCGGCTTCAACGGTTCCTCTGGCAACAGTTCTTTCGGGATTCTTCGCACAGGAGGATCATTAACCCGAATCCAGACAGACGTTTACGAGTTCGAGATCTCCGCCTTGGTGCGCTACGGGAAGAGCGAGGACCGCGTGATCGCGGACGACCGTCGAAGTACCATCAAGTTCGACTGGAAGCCCGTTTCGGACTTCTCGCCCTTCACCTACGTAACGGCGAGTCGAGACCGGATTCGGAAGCTCGACTTAAAGGCCACCGGCGGTGTCGGCGCGAAGTGGACCTTCTTCCGCGGCGCGCAAGCCAGGAGCAAGGCGTCGTTCAGCCTTGCCGGCATCCTCGACTACGAGGACTTCCGACTCGAAGCCGGCTCGACGGAAGAGGAGACGCAGACCAAGCTGCGCTGGAGCGCCCGGTTCAAGTTCGATCACGCGTTCGCGTCCGGCGCGACCTTCCAGCACGTCACGTTCTGGCAACCGCAGATCAACGGGTTCGGAGACTACGTCGTCGAGATGAGCAACTCCGTCTCGACGCGTCTCACGTCGACTCTGTCGCTAGCAATCCAGCACGAGTATCTGCACGACGAGATTCCCCCACCCGGGGCCGAGCCCAACGACCAGAAATTCTCCGTCGTGCTCCGAGTGAGCCTTTGACCGTTAGAGCTTCCCGATAATCCAGCTGAGTACGAGCCGGACGAGTCGTTTGAGGATCGTAATCATGCCGACTCCTACGGCGCGCACCGGTCCAGGGTTTCCCCCTCCTAAAGTCGTGCCCGGCGCAGCCGCAGACTGTTCATGACGACGCTGACCGAACTGAACGCCATCGCGAACGCCGCCAGAATCGGGTGGAGGGCTCGTAGCATCATCGGCAGGAACGCCAGCGAGTAGAGTGCCCCGGCCGCCACCGGGATCAGGATCACGTTGTAGAAGAACGCCCAAAACAGATTCTGTTCGATCGTACGCATCGTCGCCCGGCTCAGCGCGAAGGCCACCGGTACGGACCTCAGGTCCCCTCGCATGAGGATGACGTCCGCGGTTTCCATCGCGACGTCGGTGCCCGTCCCGATCGCGATTCCCACGTCGGCCTGCGCGAGCGCCGGCGCGTCATTGATGCCGTCACCGACCATCGCCACCACGGCGTTCTCCTGCAGCTCCCGGATCGCCCCGACTTTGTGCTCTGGAAGGAGCTCGGCGCGCACGTCGGTGATTCCGACCTCTTCGGCGATGGCTCGAGCCGTCGCCTTCCGGTCTCCGGTCAACATCACCACACGGAGGCCGGCATCCTGGAGCTCGCGCACTGCGTCCCTGGAGCCCTCTTTGACGGAGTCGGCGACCGCGATCAGGCCGAGCACTCTCTCGTCCGTGGCGATCCAGAGCGGCGTTTGCGCGTCGGACTCGATGCGCGCCGCCGCGTCGGCCAAGGAGGACGTCTCGACGCCGTGCTCCTCCAGGAAGGATCGGGTCCCGACCAGGATACCAGCGCCATCGACCGATGCCGTCACACCTCGGCCCGCCAGCGCCTCGAACCGCTCAGGCTCCGAGAGCGTCAGATCCCGACGCCTCGCCTCGACGAGGACGGCCTCCGCCAGAGGGTGTTCGCTTCTCATCTCCGCGGAGGCGGCAAGGCGCAATAGTCTCGCCTCGTCGCCATCGACCGCAGCAACGTCGCGCACGACCGGCTCGCCACGAGTGATCGTGCCGGTCTTGTCGAGCACGACAACACTCACCTGCTTGGCTCGCTCGAGCGCTTCCGAGCTCCTAAAGAGGATGCCCAGTCGGGCGCCGCGCCCCGTCCCGACCATCACCGCTGTCGGCGTGGCGAGCCCGAGCGCACAGGGGCACGCGATCACGAGCACCGCCACGAGGCGGATCAACGCATCCGTAAAGCCGGCTCCTACGACCAACCACCATAGCAAGAAGGTGGCTAACGCTAGCGCGATCACCACGGGCACGAAGATGCCCGCAACCTGGTCCGCGAGTCTCTGGATTGGCGCCTTGCTACCCTGAGCCTCGCGCACCAGGCGGATCACCTGAGCGAGCGCGGTCTCGGCCCCGACCTTCGTCGCGCGGAAGCGAAACGACCCCGAACGGTTCATGGTCGCCCCGATCACCTCGTCCCCCGGCTCCTTGTCGACGGGCATGCTCTCTCCGGTGAGCATGCTCTCATCCACGGACGACCGCCCGTCGAGCAGCACACCGTCCACCGGTACCCGCTCTCCGGGCCGGACCACCACGACGTCACCCACTTCGACCTGGTCCAGCGGGATGTCCCGCTCTTCGTCGCCCCGGACGACGCGTGCCGTGTCGGGCCGAAGACTCATGAGCTCTCGTATCGCCTCGCCCGTCTCTCCCTTTGCGCGGACCTCGAGCAGCTTGCCGAGCTTGATGAGCGTGATGATGAGCGCGGCGGTCTCGAAGTAGACGTGCTCGCCGAAGCCGACGCTTCCGACGCTGAGCGCGAATGCCACGACAACGGAGTAGGCGAACGCGACGGACGAGCCCAGAGCGACCAGCACGTCCATGTTCGCCGATCCGTTCCGTAGCGATTTCCAGCTTCCGACGTAATAGTCCCAGCCCACGTAGAACTGCACCGGCGCCGCGAGGGCGAACATGAGCCAGTTCACCCACGTCGCGTGCGCCCAGGCGCCGAGCCACGAGAAGTCCCGGGCCATGCTGAGTGCGAAGAGGGGGCCGGCGAACACAACTCCGGTCCAAAACATGCGTGTCTGCTTGCGCAGTTCGGCGTACCGGGCCTCGGCCTCCGCGTCGTCGAGATCCGACTCGTCAGCCTGAACCACGCCGTAGCCGACGCGCTCGACGGCTGCTGCCAGCTCGTCCACACCGAGCGTCGACGAGTCAACGTGCACAGTTGCCCGCTCGGTCGCGTAGTTGACCGATACCTCCGTCACCCCTTCGGTCTTTCGCAGCGCGCGCTCTACGGTCGCCGCACAGTTCGCGCAGGTCATGCCCGTGATGGGCAGGACGACCTCACGCTCCTTCACGGCTTCAGGCGTCATCGTGCGCCTTCTAGGCGAGGGGAGGGTAGTCGATCTCTGTCATCAGATCTTCGATCACGACCCAGTCCGTCGTCTCCGGGTCCCACGTGATCGTCACGTTCCTCGAGGTCTGCTCGGCCTTCACGTCGGAGACGCCATCCATTTCCGAGACCTCGCGCTCGATGGTCGTCACGCAGTGCCCACAGCTGATGTTGGGCACGTTCACGGTCTTGCTAGTCATTTTTTCTCCTCAGAAGGTCGGTTCACGCCTTGCCGGTCGCCTCGAACACTTGAATCAGCTCACCGAGTACCTGCTCCTTTTCCGCGTCGTCTGTACCCTGGATCGCCCTCGTCACGCAGTGATGGAGATGATGGTCGAGTAGGAGGCCGCTGACCTTCTTCAGAGCCCGCTGGATGGCGAGTACTTGATTCACGACATCAATGCAGTACACGCCCTCCTCGACCATGCGCTCGACACCTCTCACGTGGCCCTCGACGCTCTTGAGCCGCCGTAGGATGTCGACCTGTCTCTCATCGCTCATGCGAAGACTCCCTGCTGAACTCGGAGCTGACCCTACCCCCCTGGGGGGGGATGTCATGAAAGGTAGCCGTGACTGAAAGCATGTCAATCAGTCCTTGTGGCGTGCCACCCGACCGGGCACCTTCCCGCCATGTCACTCAAATCGTCGATCAAGACCGTTCTGACGCTCGGGAAAGGCGTCGCGAGCGGCCTTCCGGAAGCCGCTTCGGACATGGACCCGATCGAGCTGTTCGGTCAGTGGTTTCATGCCGCTGAGGAGTCCGGCATCCTGCTACCGGAATCGGTCGCGCTCGCCACGGCGACGAAGGACGGCAGGCCCTCTGTGCGCATGGTCTTGCTCAAGGACGTGGACGAGCGCGGGTTCGTATTCTACACCAACTACGGCAGCCCGAAGGCCACCGAGTTGGACGCCAACCCTTACGCCGCGCTGTGCTTCCACTGGGCCGTCCTGCACCGCCAGGCACGAGTGGCGGGGACCGTGGAACGTGTCTCTGAAGAAGAGAACGCCGACTACTTCGCTTCCCGTCCGAAACGGACTCGCCTCGGCGCGTGGGCGTCGAAGCAGAGTGAGCCCCTGAGTGGGCGCGAGGAGCTGGAGACGCGCTTCCGCGAGGTCCAGGAGAGGTTCCCTGGAGACGACGTCCCGCTGCCGTCGTTCTGGGGAGGATACCGGCTAAACCCGGACCGGATCGAATTCTGGCAGGGGCGCGCCGACCGCTTGCACGACCGCCTCGTGTTCACGCGGTCTGAGGGCGGTTGGGACACGGCGCGGCTCTACCCATGAACCCTCAGCGGGCACGCTGCACGTCGCACATGCTATTGACGCCATTGCTCCTGGGCCGGCTCGTCGAGTCGATGACGAGCAGCAAAGTCTGTCCCGGCTCGACGAAGACGGTTCTGGTCACACAGCGCTGGCCCGCGAGAAGATCGACCTCGAAGTGGATCTGATCCGAGTTTACCAACGGCATCCTGAACTCTCCGTCGCTCGCGCCCTGAACCCGACCCAGACGCCTCCGACTCCCTAGCCTGACGGCGTAGACGGTGCCCTGGTTGAAGTTGGAGTTTCGGACCCGAATGCGAATCTCGCTCGCGCGATCGCCCGATCGTGAGCCCGCAGACGAACCCTGGAAGGGGTCGCGGCCGATCGAACGCCCACCCGCGGCGCATGCAGCCGAGGCGATCACCACTGAGCAAACCACTGCGGCCAATCCCAGCCGGTTGCAACGAGTGAAGCAGGTCATGGAAACCTCCAGGTGTGTGTTCTTCTAGCAGCGCGGCAGTGGTGGAACTTGGGCCCGGCATCGGCGGAGCGCGACCTGGGTCGCCCACGCTTACGAAAAGAGCTCGGTGGTGCCTCGCCGGGCGGGGTCACATCTTGAACCAAAATCTCGACCGGAAGGAGGATCACGGTGGCCGGTAGGCAGTACTTCACGCGAAACACTTTCCAGTTCTTGTCGGAGCTGGCGGACAACAACGACCGCGAGTGGTTCGCCGAGAACAAACATCGATACGACGCCGACGTCAAAGACGCCTCGCTCGGTTTCATCGAGGACTTCGCCGCCCACCTGGAGAAGCTCAGTCCGCACTTCATGGCGACGCCCCGCTCGCTCTTCCGCATCTACCGGGACGTGAGGTTTTCGAAAGACAAGAGCCCCTACAAGACGCACGCCGGTATCCACTTCCGGCACGAGCAGAGCAAGAACGCACACGCCCCCGGGTACTACCTGCACCTCGAGCCCGGCTCCATCTTCGCGGGCATGGGGATCTGGCACCCCGAGTCGAAGGCGCTGCGCGCGATCCGCGAGCACATCGTCGCAGAGCCCGCAGCGTGGAAGAGGGCCTCGCGCGGCAAGAAATTCAGGGATACCGTGGAGCTCGAAGGGGATCGGTTGAGTCGCCCTCCCAATGGTTTCGACCCCGAGCATCCGCTCATCGAGGATCTGAAATGGAAGGACTTCATCGGTGTGAAGCGCCTGTCGCGATCGTTCGCAACGAGCGCCGATCTGCCGAAGGAACTCGCCAAGGTATTCAAGACCGCTACGCCCTTCATGCGTTTCCTGTGCGGCGCACTCGGAGTGCCCTTCTAGAAGGGCGCACGTGAGCTCCGGCCTTCAGGCGGCACTCGCGCTCTTTCCGATCGCCCTGGGTGGGGTCCTGCTCGTCGGATTCCGCGTGCCCGCCAAGAAGGCCATGCCCGCCGCGTATGTCGCTGCGGTGGCCGTAGCGCTTTGGGCGTGGCAGATGGTGCCGTCGCGGGTCATCGCGGCGTCGATCCAAGGCCTCTTCCTGAGCTTCGACCTGCTCTTCATCATCTTCGGCGCCATCCTGCTGCTGCACACCCTCGAGCGATCCGGGGGCGTCGGCGCAATCCGCCGAAGCTTCCACGGCATAAGCGACGACCGGCGGGTCCAGGTCGTGATCGTTGCGTGGCTCTTCGGCTCGTTCATCGAGGGCGCGGCCGGCTTCGGCACCCCGGCAGCGGTGGCGGCTCCCCTGCTCGTCGCACTCGGCTTCCCAGCGGCCACAGCCGTGATGCTCGGCATGATGGTGCAGAGCACGGCGGTCACGTTCGGCGCCGTCGGCACTCCGATCCTGGTAGGCGTGCAAGGCGGTCTGGGCGGGGAGGCGTTCTCTGCCGACCTAGCCGCGGTCGGCATGACCATGACCGACTTTCTCAGGGCCGTCACGGCAAAATCGGTGTTGTTGCACGCGACGGCGGGAGTGCTCATGCCGACCTGGATGGTCGTCATGATGACGCGCTTCTTCGGCAAGAACAAATCGTGGTCCGAAGGCCTGTCGATTCTGCCTTTCACGCTGCTGGGAGGGCTCGCGTTCACGGTGCCCTACGTGCTCTTCGGCACCTTCTTGGGACCCGAGTTTCCCTCTCTGCTCGGGGCGCCGGTCGGCCTGGCGATCGTGGTGACCATCGCCCGCAAGGGTTGGTTGTTGCCGCAGGACACATGGGACTTCCCCGACCGAGCGTCCTGGGAAGACGAGTGGGTCAGCGGCCTCGAAGAGGAGCTCGCCGACGTGCCTGAGGGCGAGAACATCCCCGCGGTCGTGGCGTGGGCGCCCTATGCGATCCTCGGGGGGCTGCTCGTGCTGACCCGACTGCCTGCGTTGCCCATAGGTGAGTGGCTACGCGCGGTCGACGTCGAGTGGGCGAATATCCTCGGGTCGGGCATCACCGCGACCACGACTCCGCTGTATCTGCCTGGCTTCGTTCTGCTCGTCGTCGTGGCAATCACCGCGCTGCTGCACAGGATGAAGGGTAGCGACGTCGTCGACGCGGTGCGCTCGTCGAGCAAGGTGCTTCTGGGCGCGGGCATCGTGCTCGTGTTCACGGTTCCGATGGTCCGGGTCTACATCAATTCCGACGTGAACGGTGCCGACATGCTCTCGATGCCGCTCGCCATGGCGGATTGGGTCGCGGGCAACGTGGGTCAAGTCTGGCCATTCTTCGCCGGTTTCACCGGAGCGCTCGGCGCCTTCATCGCCGGCTCGAATACCGTCAGCAACCTGATGTTCTCCGCTTTCCAGTACGGCGTGGCGGAGCGTCTGGCGATGTCGACCGTGATGATCGTTTCGTTGCAGGCCGTCGGCGCAGCAGCGGGCAACATGATCGCGATCCACAACGTCGTGGCGGCCTCGGCGACCGTTGGCCTACTAGGAAAGGAAGGAGCGACGCTCCGCAAGACCGTGCTGCCCACCATCTACTATTTGCTGGTGGTCGGCGTCCTGGGGCTCATCGCCGTACACTGGCTCGGCGTGAGCGACCCCTTGATGGGGTCTGGCTGACATCCACTCCGGTGGGGCGGGGCGGGGCTTGGTGCATGGCTCCTGATCTAGCTTCGTGGCTTTCGTCTCGAGAGCAACTCGGCGAAGTCTTGCGGGGCTTACTCTTCAAGCCTACATAACAGCCGATTTGCCTCGCAAGGAGGTGTACGAATCCCGGATACGCGCCTTGGTCTGCGCGAGAATGGGGCCCAGGTCGCTCTACTTCTTGTCACTGTAGCGTTCATCGGGGCCGTGGTTGGCGTCGAACGGTCCGTCCTTCCGCTTCTCGCCGCGGCAGAATTCGGGCTCACGTCCGCGACCGCTGCGATCAGCTTTCTGATCGCTTTTGGCCTTGCCAAGGCCGTGGCGAACTTTCTCGCGGGCGATCTTGCAGGGCAGATCGGACGCAGGCGCATACTACTGGCCGCCTGGGGATTTGGTATTCCGGTGCCGCTCCTTCTCATGTGGGCGCCATCGTGGGGTTGGATTGTGTTCGCCAACCTGCTACTCGGCATGAACCAGGGACTCGCATGGTCGACCACACAGATCATGACAATCGATCTCGTGGGACCGAGGCGGCGCGGGTTGGCGATGGGCTTGAACGAATGTGCTGGGTACCTGGCGGTTGCCGCTGCGGCCCTCGGGGCCGGGTATCTCGCGGACGCGTACGGGCCGCGACCCGCTCCATATCTGATCGCCCTGGGCGCGGCGCTGCTCGGGTTGGCGGTGACGTTCTTCGGGGTTCGCGATACCGAACACTACGTCGAGCTCGAAAGAGAGATCGTGAAAACGAACGCGGCGCGCGGGGCGCCTGAACTCGCGTCCGGTTGGGCAGCGGGAATAGGGCACGGAAGCCGGACCCACAAACCCCTCTTCGCCGCTAACCAAGCGGGGTTGCTCACCAACCTCAAAGAGGGCGTGGCTTGGGGACTCCTACCTGTCTTTTTTGCCCGGCAGGGACTCGATTTGAGACAGATCGCATGGCTGGCCGCGCTATACCCGGCGGTTTGGGGGCTCACGCAACTCGGCACGGGCACGCTGTCAGACTTGATCGGACGCCGCCCCCTGATCGTGGGAGGGCTGCTGCTTCAAGCAGTGGCGCTGGTCGGGTTCGCGAGCCTGAGTGGATTCATCCCCTGGGCGGCTTCGGCTGTCGCGCTGGGTATTGGCACGGCCGCGGTCTACCCGACCCTCATTGCTCAGGTGGGTGACCTCGTCAGCCCGCAGACGCGGGCGAGCGCCATCGGCCGCTACCGCCTGTGGCGTGACCTTGGATACGCCGTTGGCGCGTTGTTCGCTGGACTGCTGACGGATCTTCTGGACTTTCGCACCACGATATTGATCATAGCGCTCCTACTGGTCGGCTCAGCCTGGATAGCCCGCGTCTTCCTTCCGGCCCACAGGCGGCTCGCGTTAGGTGCCTATCGACCGGCATCGCGAGCGCGGGCGCCATGATGAGTGGATCGAAATCAGCAGACACCACCACCAACTTTACACCGGATAGGCGAGGATCTAGTGTCCTGACCCCTGGGTGGTGACGGAGACCGAGATGCGATTCGAAGCCCTTTCGAACGGGAGCAGCAGATGCCTGACGGGACGAACGAGCAGAAAATTAGGGTGCTGACCGGCGGTCCGTACCGGGTGGAAGGAGGGGTGCCCCTCATTGATCACGAGGGCACCGGGATCGAGGCACCCGCGGCCTACTCCCTCTGCCGCTGTGGGGGATCGAAAAACAAGCCGTTTTGTGATGGGACCCACAATAGCAACAACTTCAACGGTCAGGAATTTGCCAGCAAAGACACCGCGGCGGACCGGGCGGAGAGCTACGTGGGCGAGAGCGTCACGATTCACGACGACCGCAGCCGCTGCTCTCACGCCGGCCTGTGCGGGGACAATCTGAGCGAAGTGTTCAGGTCCGGCGTAGAGCCGTGGATCGATGTAAACGGTGCGCAGGCGGAGGAGATCATCCGTGTGGTGAGCGCGTGTCCGTCAGGCGCTCTGAGCTACTCGCTGACGGACTCCGCCGAGCCCGTGGAGAGCCCTCAGGGGCCCAGTGTCACTGTGGCGAGGGACGCGCCCTACATCGTACGCGCTGTGTTGGTGGTGGCGGGCGATGGCGAGGAGTACGATTTCCGTGAGCGCCAGACTCTTTGCCGCTGCGGCGGATCCCGCAATAAACCGTTCTGCGACGGGTCGCACTGGTACATGGGATTCAAGCACGAGATGGGGTACGACAAGAGCTTTTCACCGAGCGACTCGGCTGGCGGCTGACCACCGTTGAGAGGGCTCTCACGCTCCCGAAGCACATCGAACGGAAGGGCGGCGGGTAGACCAAATACGCGTCGTGAAACGACGCGTCAGACTGGCGCGCCCATCCCGACGCGGACAGTCTGTCCGGTCAATTCGTCCGATGCCGCCAAGCTGTCCGCCTCCTTTCGGCCTTATACCGGCGCACTTCCTTACCGTAAGTCGCTCCAACATATGGGGTTGTAGAATCTAGCTCCGTTTGGCACCGCGCTTGCGCTTTATGAGGGTCGACAAAGCACATGGGCTTGCCGGGCGCCACACCTGAGGATGCATCCGTCCGAATGTCGCTCCACTTGAGCAAAGGCTACCACGAGGCTCGCGAGCTGGTTCTCGCGGATCCCGAGCGGGCGTACTTGGAGCATGCCATTAGGGACGCGCGGCAACATCTCCAGCGCGGCTCGGAACGCCGGTGTAGACCGGACGACGCTCTATCGACTGATGGAGAAGCACGGAACCCAGCGCACCAACCCACTCCCTGAGCCGGACTGATGCTCGCAGACATCCCCGAGCTGAATACGGTCGACGAGCACCG
>JADFSR010000032.1 GCA_022560615.1 Gemmatimonadota bacterium | reverse complement strand
CCGTGAGGGCGGCGGCAATCTCGAAACTCCGCCCCTGCTCCTGGGACACGGTGATCTCGGCGTACACCAGGAACATCTTGCTGGTCTGGGCGATCTTCTTGTGCTCGGCGCGGTTTCGGACCTTCATCGTGAAGGTAAGTTCACGGCCGTCGATGATCAGGTCGCCTAATTCAAACAGGGCACGGCGACTGGGGTCGTACAGCGCGGAAAAGCTTACGAAGTTGTTGGCCGTTTCCAGGAGCCAGCGCTGGTACAGGGTGAGCTTCTCCAAGGCAGTCACTTGCTTCACCTCATCCTTCACAGCCAGGTCCTCCAGCAGGAGCTGGAGTAGTTTTTTCTGAGCTGGCCCCTCCAAGTACTCTTTCAGCGTGGTCTCACTCAGCTCGGCTGCGCCATCCGATGGCTTCTCCGCCTGCCACGCGCCATAGGGCTCGAAGATGGCCTTGACCCGCTGCCAGCCGATCCGCGTGAGAGTTTCGGGGGAGTCCGGCTGGGCACGGGCAAGGACCCGGTCTCGTAATTCGTCCATCTGATCCCGGTAGTACGGATTGACGGGGCCCTCCAGATTCAGCACCCCTTCAACATTCGGCGTTTGCAGTGGCGCTCGCGCGAGCTGTCTCTCCATGGCCTGGGGGTCGGAGCCGTCCAGCTTCTGCAGCTCTTCTTCACTCAAGCAGATCCGTTCGGCGGTGCGAGCATCGAGCTTTACCAGGTCGCACTGCCAGAAGAACTGTTCAATCTTGGCATCGACTTCAGACGTGAGCTTTAGGGCCGCCGCCGTGTCGTCGCCCCACGCCAGAATCCGTGCCGCGCCGTCATCTTCGGCGAGTGCCTTCCAGGCCAAGTACTTCCTCGCACCATCCAGGAATTGGCACAAGTGACCTTCGTTGATGCCGTCTTGGCCGCTCATATCCTTGGTACCGCCCACCCGCTCGAGTACGTCATTCGCCAACTGTGCGGCAGCCGGATCCGAAACGTGTTGGGGGGGGAGCACACCGTCGCCGTTGGGAGGGGTCATCCCGTACGTATTCCGAAAGATGCGCACCTGTTCCAGGCTGATCTCGTCCAGGTTCTCCACCTTCAGCTGTCCCAGGATATGGACCGCGGCTTCCTTGAGATGCCGGCCCTCCTCGTGGCTGGTATCCAGGTCCGCGAGGCGCAGGACGTCTGAAGAAGTCGCCATTCGGTCGCAGTTCGCCATCACACGGAAGATCCAAGTCACTGCCGCCCGTAAATGTTCGGGCCGGATGGTCCCGCTGCCGTCCTGATTCAAGTACTCGAGGAACGCGGGATCGCACTGTAGGCTCTCGATCTGCACGCTGGTAGCCGCCCAGCGAGCTGGATGGAGCTGGTGGATGAAGGCAAGATCTTCCGCGCTCTCGATGCGCAGTTGGTGGATCCTGCCGTATTTTTGGAAGACCATGGACTTCATAACGCGCATTCGCCGCCCGTAATGGTAAGCAGGAGCGCCATCTCCTCGACCGCCCGGATGTCCTGGGCGTGGCGCCGGTCCGAAGATGAGGACCTCCCCCTGGCTGAGCCGGTTCTACCCCCCCCCCGCGTTGCTGGGAAGCTCTTGACTCCACGCAGGTCCGGCCGACCCGGAGTAATGTGAAGGATAGCCTGCCGGCTCCGTGGGCGTCAAAGCTCCAGCGTCGGTGCGGGCTCCTAATTTAGGCTCGTGGCGATGCGAAGCCCCCGACTTGCAGTCAGCACCCGTGCGACCAGGCACACCGTTTCGCACCACGACGATCTTCACGTTCTCGTCTGGGTAGGGCCTAGTCGATCGTCAGCTCGGTCCTGAGATGGATCTGCGTCGCCCGTCAGGCCAGCGCGTAGCCTGCCGCAACCCTTCAGGGCTGTTGAAGTTCGAAATCCCCATATGCGACCTTGGCCGAGTCACCACGCCCTCCGCGACCGGAACACAATGCACACTCTCGGGCACCTAGTCCTAGTCCTAGTTACCGCCCGCTGAGCGTCCCAATCCAGCTTTCCCCACGCAGAACGGGCCGGCCCCATCGTAGGAGGTCGGCCGTTTTCTCGTTTCAGGAGGATGTGGACATGAGCTTCGTGCTCTGGGACCTGCGATGGTTCGATGGGCTAGGCGGCCACGTTCTCGTTCACGCCGAAGTGGGCGAAGCGGTACCAGGCGCGCTCGTGACCATAGTAGAGCACCAGCTTCGCGAAGAACTCGATCACCCCGATCTGAGCGCCGATCGCCCAATCACCGCTGACGAGCCCCGCGATCAACACCGTCGTCGTGGTGGCAAGAACCCGCCAGGTGAAAGCCTTCGCGACATGCCGCCTGCGAGAGATCTTCGTCATTTCACCGGCCCCCTTAGAGTGTGCGTTCTCGTATGATCGAATGTACGGCTGGCGGGACCATCTGCGGCGCCCTCGAGGGGATCGAGAAAGCCTACTTCAACACGTGGAACGGTGGGGACGCCGAGGCACAGGGCCTCCTCCACGGTGGATTACCGCTGTCGCCGTAATCGCCCAGGGCCTATTGTCGCGAAGGTCTCACCGTCGCTGACCGTGTCGGCGACGACGGGCGATGGCCCGGGCGGAGAACATCGCCGTGGCGGATGCAGGTGGGAACATCGTGGCGCACGCTCGAATGGACGGAGCGTGGATCGGGAGCATCGACATCTCCCAGAAGAAAGCTTACACGTCCAGAGCATTCGACATCGCGACGAAGGATCTGGCGGAGCATTCACAGTCCGGCAATCAGTTCTTTGGAATCCACGCTTCCAACAGCGGCAAGGTCATGATTTTTGCTGGTGGCGTTCCGTTGAAGAAGGACGGGCAGGTCGTTGGTGCGGTCGGTGTCAGCGGCGGATCGGGAGAGCAGGACCATGCCGTTGCGGAGGCCGCAGCCACAGCGTTCTAAGCTGGCGGGCGACGCCGACGGGGACCGGACGTGCTGCCACCGGTCGACACGCCGATCCAAGTAGACCGGTCGCCTATCCCGCCCTCGCCTAGCTCAGCTCACGCTCTACGCGGTAGCGGCCCTCTAGAAGGGTGATCGGAAAGGGGGGTGGGCCATGGATAGCGCTCCAACCGCTCTATCGACACGGGGAGCCGCCCAGATGATGGAATGGGACGTTGTCGGCCGTCTGTCTCGCGATGATGCTCGGCGCCCGATTCTATCGAGAGAAGGGGGACTCGACCACTGCATCCACCGAGCATACGGTCTAGGACGATGGGCAGCATTAGCGGGATCGCCTCACCTCGGGCACTACGACGTGACCGCCCTCATATCGGTGAGGGGGGCATGCGCCAGTTCTGTTGCTGGGCGCGCGCTTGGCAGACGGACCCGCCTACCGCGGATGTGCGTTTGGGGCTTGAATGGGAAGAGCCGTCAAACAGGTGGGAGGTAACTGATGAACCGATTACGTCGCTACGGAATGGTCTCGGTCGTCTTGTTCACGTCGCTCTTGGCGTGCCTCGTGCCTGCGGCAGTCGCCCAGGAACGGGGTGTCCCTCAGAGCATCGTCAGGCAGGTCGACCATATCGTTATCCGGTCGGACCCGTTTGGGCCGCTCTACCGGCTGTTCGCCGAGGACTTCCAGCTCCCGGTCGCATCCCCCCCAAATCGATCCGCACGACCCGCGGGATATATCAGCGCGGGAAACGTGTATCTCGAGTTCATTAGCGTGGCTCCGTTGCCGAGCGCATCACCAAGCGACACCCGGGCTGCGTTCATGGGCTTTTCTTTCGAGCCGTTGCCGCTGGAGCAGAGCGTGGCCGAGTTGGATCGCCGCGGGATCACGCACGGCCCGGTCGAACCGTTCAGCCGCGATCCAAAGGATTGGCCGTTTTTTACACTCGTGATGCTGACGGAACTGTCGGAGCGGTGGGATGGCACCGCTCCGGTTTCGATGGCCCCGGCTGAAACCGGGTTCTTTTCACTCCCCCTTCGTGCCAGTGGGCTGGTGATCTACCTCTCCGAGTACCACGACCAGCAGTGGCCAGAAATTTTTGTCCGAGACCTCGCTCCTGCGAATCGGCCGGCGCTGCGCGAACAGCTCCGTGCACGCGAGGGTGGCCCGCTGGGTATTTTGGGAGTCAAGGAGATCACGATCGGCGTGACGGGCTACAGCGGCGCAATCGCTCGTTGGGAGCGGGTACTCCGGCCGGCCCCGTCGCTGGGCGAGGGCGCGTGGGCCGTTGGGGAGGGTCCGGCCATCCGGCTGGTTCCGGCTACTGACGTCGGCATTCTCTCGCTGACCTTTGCGGTCCAATCAATCGCCCGGACACGCGACTTTCTCGCCGGCCGGGATATGCGGGGAGAGTCAAGCGCAGAACGGGTAACAATCTCTCCCTCAACAGTGCAGGGACTGGATTGTCACTTCGTTGAGGCGAGGTAACCTGGAAGCGCGCCTGGTGCCCCGCGACGTGTACTGGGCACGTGAGGTAAGGTCTCCTAAGGCAGCAGCAGCATCGTGATGATCCATGCGGCGAAGAGCGTCAATCCCAAACCGACGACATACTTGAGGAGGATGATATCGCGGACGACTTCGGCTTCGAGCGTGGGGTCGCCGATGTCGGGTATGTCTAGATCAGTGCTGGACACGGGCTTCTCTCCTTTCCTATATCCGGTGTCGCTCTGGAGTGTTTCGATGGCCAATAGTAGATCACAGCCGGACGTTATGGGCAAGCGTGTCGGCGGACTTTCCGCGACCTGACCTCCGTTTCCCTACTCCACTCCGGCCCTCCTCTCACCTCGTCACCCGCCTCGTCCCAACCTGCCATGCCTTCGGCCTCGAAAAGGCGCGGTCGTTGCCTGTACCCGTTGACGGCTCTAGTAGGTCTAGCCTTCGACCATGGCGAACCGACACGCAGATCGGCTGAGGCAGGCTGATGCAGACCTGCGCCACGCTCGCAACTCCGTTGAGGCCGGGGACCAGGAATGGGCATGCTTCGCGGCACAGTGCTCCTAGGCGATCTGGCGGAGCGACTTGAGGTCACTACTGCTCTCGTCGACACCGGCAAGCGGCTGGACAAGCACTACATCCTGACGCGGTATCCGAACAGTTTCGACTCAGGGGCACCCACGGACTACTACTACCGAGGCGGAGGCCGAAGCCGCGATCGCTGACGCTGACCAGATCATGGGGTTCTGCCATGGTGCGCTGGGCTGACGTCGAGGCCGTCTCCACGGCCGTAGAGGCGTGCGCGTTGTCGATTCGTCGCCACCACCCAGACGTGTCCCGTATCCTGTGGTACGGGTCTTGGGTGTCCGGCACCGCCACGCCCTCGAGTGACGTGGATCTATGCGTCGTCGTCCACGCTGACGACCGCAGACCGCGGGACCGCATACCCGACTATCTGCCAGATGACTTCCCCACAGGAATCGATCTCTTTGTGCTCACCGAGGCGGAAATCGACTCGCTGGCGGTTCGCTCGCCCGCTTGGCACAGGGCCATCACCTCCGGGAAAGCTCTCTGAGCTCAGAGCCGCCGAAAGCCTCCGGTCTTCTCCACGACGACGGGGTAGCCACCGACCCGTTTGGGTACGCGACCACCGGCCTTGGAGTCGGAGACGTAGACCTTGAGGCACGGCTTGCCACCGCGCTCGCCGATCGCCGTGCCCGAGATCCCGGGGCGGCCCATGACCTTGCCGTTGAGCTCGCGCTGTGCGGTCTTGATGTCGCCGGCCATCAGACGCTGCCACGCATGGTGATCAATTGCCGTCGATCTTGACACCGAAGCGATCCAGCACGAGATCGATCGGGTTGGCAAGCGTCGCGACGGCCGTCCCCGCGAAGAGCAGGCCGACCGGACGCCGGTCGGCGAGCAAGAACCCGTCGGTCACGATGAGCGACCCCGAGTCTCCACCCGCGCTGAAGCCGTTGCCCGAGATGACGATCTGGTCCTCGAAGCGGGCGGTCCCGGCTGCGTACCCGACGTCGATCGTGGCGTTCAGCCCGGTGATGCGACCCTTCGTGTATCCGGTGGTGCGGCCGTACTTCTGCACCTCCATGCCGATCTTGGGCTCGATGGTCCAGCTCCGCGGGGCGCCGTAGCCGCCCTCGGGCGTCTCGTTCTGGAGATCGTCCGTCGTGGTGAGCGCGATCGCCGCGTCGATCTTGTTCATGCCACAGAGGCGGCCACTGCAGAAGTCGATCGTCTCGTAGTCGTGCAGCGTCCCGATGACGTCGTCGGGATCGCGCCCGCCATCGACCACACCGGGCTGAAGCAGGTTGTCGCCCATGCGCCCGCTGTTGTTGGCCGCGAAGATGTGGTTGTTGCTGAGCGCGAAGATGCGCGAGCCGTCCGTTACGCGGGCGCCGATGGTGCCGGCGGTCACGTTCGGATGCCCGGTGCTGACCCCGATGGGCACAGGACGCGGGAAGTTCTTCTTGGGATCGACCGCCTCGGCATCTGCCGGGATCGGCATGTCCCCGAGCGCCAGGAAGGGTCCGGTGATCTCCGGTACGACTTCAACGCCGACCACGTACTGTGGGAAGGTGGCTGCGGCGATCGAGCTCAGGTACACCTTGAGAACGGCGTGTCCTCGTCCATCCACACCGATCGCGGTCCCGACCACGCCATCTCGCGCAAGCCAGTCATCCGTGACCTGTTCCTGCAGCGCGAGCGCTGCCTCGAAAGAGGCTCCGCTGAACTCGAAGGGATCTTGGGGACCCGCAAAGATCAGCAGATCCGCGCCGAGGGCGAGCAAGAGAGTCGCCCGTGACCGAAGTAGTCGTCGCATCCTCATGTGAGGGTATACGACGAAGTGCCCCCCAAGGGTTCCCCAGAAGGCTGTCACGGCCTCCAGAGAGGCCTGGCTTACTCGGCGATGAGGGTTTCTTTTCCCCTCAGTTCAACCGCAGTGACCTGGCCGAGGAGGCCCGAATGACACGCGTGACACTCCGCCGCTCTGTCGAGCTCGCAGCCGCCATCGCTTTCCTGCTGATGGCCACGACGTTCCCCGCCGCCGCGCAGCGCGGTGGTGACAACGAAGACTCCGGCGACCTGCCGTCTATCGAAGAGAAGACGGCCGACATGGAGAAGCTGGACGGCTTCCTGCCACTCTACTGGGACGCAGATCTCGGACAGCTCTGGATGGAGATCCCCGAGCTCGACCAGGAGATGATCCATTTCGCGGGCTTCGGTGCGGGCCTGGGCTCCAACGACATCGGGCTCGACCGCGGCGCGCTGCGTGGCTCCCGCATCGTCGAGTTCGAGCGCGTGGGGCGGAAGATCATGATGGTTCAGCCGAACTACCGCTTCCGGGCGAATTCGGACAACCCGAGCGAGGTAAAGGCGGTGCGCGACGCCTTCGCGCGCTCGGTGCTCTGGGGTTTCACGGCGGCCGCCGAGACGGACGGTCGCGTGCTCGTGGACATGACGGACTTTCTGATCCGGGATGCGCTCGGAGCCGGGAACAGGATGGGTGGCTATCGGCTCGATAACAGCCGCAGCTCCGTGTACATGGACATGACCGACGTGTTTCCGACCAACACCGAGCTGGAGGTCGAGCTGACGTTCGTGTCGGGTGACGGCGGCGGTGGCGGTCGAGGCGGCGGCGGTCGAGGAGGGCGCGGCGGAGGCGGCTTCGCGGGTGTCGGGTCCGTTGCCTCCACGGGTGAGGCCGCGACGATTCGCATCCATCACTCGTTCTTCGAGCTGCCGGACGACGACTACGAGCCGCGCATGTTCGATCCGCGATCCGGCTACGGCTCGTCGTCGTACCAGGACTACGCCGTCCCGCTCGGCGAGGATATGACACAGCGCTTCATTCGGCGGCATCGACTCGAGAAGGTCGACCCGGACGCCGCTGTGAGCGATCCCGTCGAGCCGATCATCTACTATCTCGATCCCGGCACGCCGGAGCCGGTGCGGTCCGCTCTGCTCGACGGCGCCCGCTGGTGGAACCAGGCGTTCGAGGCTGCCGGCTATCGCGATGCGTTCCAGGTCGTGATCCGCCCGGACAGCATCAGCTCTCTCGATGCTCGCTACAACGTGATCAACTGGGTGCACCGCTCGACGCGTGGCTGGAGCACCGGTGGATCGGTGTCCGACCCACGCACGGGTGAGATCATCAAGGGCGTCGTGACGCTCGGCTCACTACGCGTGCGTCAGGACTACATGATGGCTGAAGGGTTGCTCTCACCGTACGCGACCGGTGACGAGACGCCTCCCGAGCTCGCGGTATGGGCGCTCGCTCGCATTCGCCAACTCGCGGCACACGAAGTCGGCCACACCATCGGCCTCGGCCACAACTACTACAACAGCAGCGCGGGGCGGATCTCGGTCCTCGACTATCCACATCCGCTCGTGACTCTGAACGGTGACGGATCCCTCAACCACTCGGAGGTCTACGACGTCGGCATCGGCGAGTGGGACAAGGTGGCGGTCACGTACGGCTATCAGGACTTCCCCGACGGGACCGATGAGGAAGCCGCGCTCGAGCGCATCCTGCAGGACGCCTGGGACGACGACATCCGCTACATGACGAACCAGGACATCGCGACCACGCCCCAGGCCGATCAGTGGGCGAATGGAACCGATATGGCGAGGGAGCTGAATCGCATGATGGACGTGCGCGCCGCCGCGCTGTCGCGCTTCGGCGAGACCGCGATCAAGAACGGCACTCCGATGGCGAAGGTCGAAGAGGTTCTCGTGCCCCTCTACATGTACCATCGCTACCAGGTCGAGTCGACGGTCACCGCCGTGGGGGGCGTCGGATACTGGTACGCGTCCCGGGGTGACGGCCTCACTCCCCATTGGCGCATTCCAGCCGACGCGCAGAACCGAGCGTTGGACGCCCTCATGCGCACGCTGGCTCCCTCGGAGCTGGTCTTGCCCGAATCGATCCTGGCGCTCATCCCGCCGCGTCCCCCGGGCTTCGGCCGAGGCCGCGAAACGTTCCCCCGCTACACTGGCGGCGCGTTCGATGCGCTCACTCCCGCGGTCGTCGCGGCCAGCACCACGATCAATTCGCTGCTCACGCCCGAGCGAGCGGCCAGGATGGTCGAACAGAACATGTTCGATTCGTCGCTGCCGAGTCTGCACGACGTCCTGGGCCGTCTCATAGACGCGAGCTTCGGCGCATCGGCGAATGGCGCCTACGAGACGGAGGTCAAGCACGCGATCGAGGGCCTGGTGATCGAGCGCGTCAAGTGGCTCGCGGCGAGCGCACCGATGCTGCAGGTGCGCACGGCGTCGACCGCGGTGCTGCAACGGATGCAGACCAACCTGATGGCGATGAACGACTCGCCCCAGGCCGCCACGCTCGCGCTGGACGTGCGGCGGTTCCTGGAGCGCCCGGCCACCCCGGCTGAGACCCAGAGCGCGGTAGACGCGCCTCCAGGCGCACCGATCGGCGACCCGGGGCTGCGGTGGATGACGGGCACGCCCGCCAGGAACTGGCTTAGCTCGATGGAGCCGTGGTGCGCATGGGACAGCCACGACTGGGAGAGCTACCGCTGACGGAGAGAACGCATGCCTGAGAAGACGATTCCGGTCTTCGACGGCCACAGCGACACTCTTACGAAGATTCGTCACGGGGGTCCGGACGCGCAGCGTTCGTTCCTCGAGCGGAGTGAGCTGGGCCACCTGGATCTCCCGCGGGCCCGCGAGGGCGGGCTCGTGGGGGGGTTCTTCGCGATCTTCACGTCCTCCCCAAAGTACGAGCGGGTGGTGGGCGATCTCCTCGGTCCGGACGGAAAAGTCGTGCCCGGCGGTTGGTCCATCCAACTGCCTGCGAAGCTCCAGCGGCGCATCGCGACTTCGTGGACGCTGTCCGTGATGTCCGACCTGTTCCGGCTCGAGGCCGAGTCGGACGGGGAGATCGAGGTCGTGCGCAGCGTGGCCGATCTCCGAAGATGCCTGGCGGAGGGCACGTTCGCCGTGATCCTGCACATCGAGGGCGCCGAGTCGATCGACAGGAATCTGGAGGCGCTCGACGTCTTCTACGAGGCGGGGCTACGCTCGCTGGGCCCGGTGTGGAGCCGGCCGACGATCTTCGGGCACGGGGTCCCGTTCGACTTCCCACGCAGCCCCGATACCGGCCCGGGGCTCACGCCCGCAGGACATCGATTGGTCAAGCGCTGCAACGAGCTCGGAGTCTTGATCGATCTCTCGCATCTCAACGAGAAAGGCTTCTGGGACGTCGCCAGGATCTCGGACGCCCCGCTCGTCGCGACGCACTCCTCGGCGTGGGCACTCTCTCAGACCCCGCGCAACCTCACCGACGAGCAGCTCGACGCCGTCGGCGACAGTGGTGGTGTCGTCGGCATCAACTACGCGGTCGGTTTTCTGCGTGCGGACGGTAACGGGACCGGACAAGTCGTCACTCCTCTCACGGAGATCGTGCGTCACGCCCGCTACGTCGTGGACCGTGTCGGCGTGGACCACGTCGCGCTCGGCTCGGACTTCGACGGCGCGACGATACCGGACGACCTGCGGGACGTGAGCGGCCTGCCACGCCTCATCGAGGCGTTTCGTGACGCAGGCTTCGAGGAGAAGGAAATCGAACAGATCGCGTACAAGAATTGGATACGCGTGCTTGAACAGACCTGGCGGGCCTGAGGAAGGCTCGTCACACAACTCCAAAGGAGTCTAGCCATGTTCTCGGTCCCGCGGCCCATGCGCTGGGCGCTTCTTTCGCTGATCGCTCTCGCGCTCCTGCCCGCTACCGCGTCGGCCACCTGGTCGGTTATCGCGATCGACGCACGCACGGGCCGCATCGTCGTCGCGTCGGCTACGTGTGTGCCTCAGAGCCGCTTCGCGGGCTTCCCCGCCAAGGGCCTGATGGACATCCAGGCGATCGTGGTGCCCGGGATCGGCGTGGCGGCGGCCCAGGCGGGTGTGGACAACACGCGTGAGAACCAGCGGCTCATCTACGCGCAGCTCAAGGCGGGCACGCACCCCGAGCAGATCCTCGAGCTCCTCCAGGCCGATCCCGATATCGAACGCCGCCAATTCGGCATCATCGACCGGCAGGGCCGCTCGGCCGGCTTCTCGGGAAGCGGAAACCGTGCCGCATCGCTTTCGTACCAAGCTCGCGTGCCGGGCACCGACATCTACTACTCGGTGCAGGGCAACATCCTCGCTTCCGACGCGGTGGTCCACGACGCCGCGCGCGCGCTCGAGCAGACCGAGGGCACACTCGCCGACCGTGTGATGGCGGCGATGGAAGCCGCCGACGAGGCCGGCGGCGACGTGCGCTGCACCTGCGAGAGGGAGCCGCTGCCGGACGCGCCCTGCGACAGTAAGAACGCGCACGTAGCCTACATCCTGGCGGCGGATGCGGACGATCCCGAGGGCGAGTCGTTCAACGACGGTGACTACGCCATGTACATCAATGTCACCGACGACGACATCCAGCAGCACGAGAACGCCAATCCGGTCATCACGCTGAGGATGCGCTACGACGCGTGGAAAGCCAGGCAGGAAGGTGGCGAATAGCACGCTCCGGCGGGGTCGAGATCGGTTGCGCAAACCCCGCTCGGGCCTGAGCTTGGCGTAGCAAAAATCGTCCCAAGGGAGAATCGATGCGCAGTCAGCGTTTCTCGGCGATGGGCGCGCTAGCGCTGATCGTCGGTTTGTGGTTGCCGGTTCCGACCGCCGCACAGGGTGTTCCGCTCGGTCTCACGAGTGGCAGCGGCCAAGGCGTGACGCCCGCTTACGAGGGGTGGTACCCCAACCCGGACGGCACCTTCACGATCTCCTTCGGCTACTTCAACCGAAATACCGATCAGGTGCTCGAGATCCCGCTGGGTGAGAACAACTCCATCGAGCCCGCGGAGTTCGACGGCATGCAGCCGACCCGTTTCGAGCCGCGACGCCACTGGGGCGTGTTCGGGATCGTCGTTCCGGCGGACTTCGGACAGCGCGCGACGGTTACGTGGACGATCAAGATGGGCAGCCATGTGTACTCCATCCCCGCCGCGCTGAAGACCGATTGGAAGATCGACGCGCTGGAAGGCGAGGGCGCAAACGGCAACACACCGCCCCGGCTTTCCTTTGTCGAGGGAGGCCCCGAGGGTGCCGCGCCTCTCGGCATCGTGGGTCCCACACTCAGCGGCGCCGTCGGTGAGCCTGTCGAGGTCATCGTGTGGTCGAAGGACGACGCCGTGTCCGGAGCTGGCCTCGCCGCCGCGTTCTCCGGGGGACGCGGGAGGGCCCCGCCACGCGTGACGCTGACGTGGTTCAAGCATCAGGGTCCGGGACAGGTAACGTTCAGCGAAGAGTCAGGGCGCGTGCCGGCCGAGGGCGGTATGATGACCACGACCGCCACGTTCGACACGCCGGGAGAGTACATTCTGAGGGTGCGGGCGAACGATTCGTCTGGAGTCGCCACAGCCGGCCACTCCCAATGTTGCTGGACCAACGGGTACGTGAAGGTCACGGTCCGTTAGCAGTAGACGGTCCGTTAACACTAGAAGGAGCGCGTCATGCGAAGGACGTCGAGTTCGATGTTGTTGAAGGTGGGGGGCACCGGTGTCGTGGCGCTTGCGGTCGCTTTCGCGATCGGGGCCGGAGATATCGCGGCTCAGGAGAGCCTAGAGGACAACGTGACCTACGCACGCGACGTCGCGCCGATCCTGCAGGAGAACTGCCAGGTCTGTCACCAACCGGGCTCGATCGCACCTATTTCGCTGATGACCTACGACGACGCCCGCAGATACGCGCGGCGGATCCGTTCGAAGGTCGCCGAGCGCTCGATGCCTCCCTGGCACATCGACCGTAGCGTCGGCATCCAGGAATTCAAGAACGACCGCGGCCTCAGCGAGGACGAGATCGAGACGATCGTTCAGTGGGTCGACAACGGCACGCCGTTCGGGGACGAAGCCGACATGCCACCGCCGATGGAGTTCCCGGATCCGAACGACTGGCAGTTCGCGCCCGACTTCGGCGAGCCCGACATGGTCTTCGCCTCCGAAGCGTACGATCTCGCGGCCGAGACGCAGGACAAGTGGTACCGGCCCATCACGGAAACCGGAATCACCGAGCCGCGCTGGGTCAAGGCGATCGAGATCCGGCCGGTCGGTCTGGGGAGTCGCAGGATCGTGCACCACGCACTCGCGTTTCTCCTGCAGGATGAGGAGCAGGGCGAGAGGAGCGCCGGAGCCGCGCAGGTGACCGATCGCGGAGCGATGGGTGGCCCTGGCCTCTTCATGGAGTGGGCGGTCGGCAAGCGCGGGGAGATCTTCCCCGAGGGCGCCGGCAAGCTGATGATGCCCGGCGCGAGGATTCTCTGGGAGATACACCTGCACGCCATCGGTGAGAAGGTGGAGGCCGGACAGGTCGAGCTCGGCGTCTGGCTCTACCCCAAGGGCGAGCAGCCCCGGAACCGCACGCGCCTGAACATGTTCGACGCGCGCGGCCGTTCGGATCTCGATATTCCGCCGGGTGAGGTCGCGGTGACGCAGGACTTCCATGTGCTCAAATGGCCCGCTCGCCTCGAGAATTTTCAGCCGCACATGCACATGCGTGGCAAGGCGATGTCGATGGAGGCGATCTATCCCGACGGCCGCAAGGAGATCCTCAGCCAGGTCAACAACTTCCAGTGGAAGTGGCACGTCAACTACATCTACGCGGATCACGCGGCTCCGCTGCTGCCGGCGGGGACGACGCTCGTAATTACCGCTTGGCACGACAACACGGCGGAAAACCCGAATAACCCCGATCACACGCAGTGGGTCGGCTGGGGTGATAGGACGGTGGACGAGATGGCCCACGCGTGGGTCGACGTCACCTACCTGACCCAAGAGGAGTACGAGAGCGAGGTCGCCAAACGAGAGGCGATGAACGCCGACGAAGCGAACAACGACGAGGACGAGAACGGGGCCCCGGCGCCCACGAACCGGTAGGGTTTCGCGCCAGGCTCGTTTCATCCATGGCGAACCACCGTCGTCGGTCTGCGGCACTCGCGTTGATGCTCATCATGGGAGGCTGCTCGGAGCCAGCCCCGCTCGTCCGCACCGCCGACCCGGATGCTCGAGGCTATACGGACGAGGACTTCCCTCGGATCCGAGAGCTCGCTGCCAACGTCTACTCCTACGAGCAGCTCCGGTCGGCTGGGGACGAGCGCTTCACCACCGTGAGCATGTTCGTGGTCACCAGCGAAGGTGTTCTGGTGGCGGACGGTCAGGGGAGTGTCGAAGAGACGCAACGCTTGATCGACCACATCGCCGAAATCACCGACCAGCCGATCACGCATGTCGTGATCTGCTCGGACCACGGCGATCACACCAATGGAAACTCTGCGTTCCCCAGTGACGCGGTCTTCCTTGCCCATCCGACGTCCGCCGCCACACTCGCTTCGAGCGCGAACAACCCGAACCGTCGCGAGGACGCCCCGCCCGTCGTGCTGGCCACGGAAATCGTGCACGATGAGACGACGACCATCACGCTCGGTGACCAGGAGATCGAAATCCTCTTCCTCGGCAGGGCCCACACCGGAGGCGACCTCTCCGTCTATCTGCCCGCCGAGAAGATCCTCTTCATGAGCGAGGCGTATCTGCACCGAGTCTTCCCGGCGATGCGCACGGCGTTCCCGTCGGAATGGGTCGCGATGATCGAGCGTGCACAGGCCATGGATGTCGACTATTACGTGCCGGGGCACGGTTTCGTCGATTCGCCGGACGTGCTCGAAGAGGAGCTCGAGACGTACCGGCAGGCGCTGGTCACAGTCATCGCTGAGGCCACACGACTGCACGCTCAGGGGTTGAGCCTGGAGGATGCTCAGGCAGAAGCGGTTATGGGGGAGATCGAGACGTGGTCGTTGCGCTCGAGTCAAAAGTCCCGAGCGATCCAACAGGTGTATGCGGAGCTGGACGGGGAGCTACCGGGGGGGTCCGAGTGACGGTGTCCATCGCAAGCGCGCTCATTCAGAGCGCACAGAACAGACCCGGCGACGACCCCATCTTCTCGCTCAACGCGGAGGCAGCGAAGCGAAGCGCCGCAGGCGAGTCGATCCTGGATGCCACCCTTGGCGTGCTGATGGACGACGCGTGCAAGCTGGCGGTCATGCCGAGCGTGTCCGAGGCGCTCTTGCGCGTTCCGTTGGAGCGCGCCGCGGGGTACGCCCCGATCGCAGGTTCAGCGCCGTTCCTGGGGGCGACGATCTCGGATCTCTTCGACGATGGCCCCCTCGCCGCCCAGGCCATTTCTGCCGCTACTCCGGGCGGTACGGGCGCGATCCACCACGCGGTCGTCAACTTCCTGGAACCCGGTCAGAGCGCGCTGACGCCCAGCTACTTCTGGGGGCCCTACGGTGTGATCACCACGCACGCGGGGCGAGACGTCGACACCTTCCGCATGTTCGGTGAAGACGGGCGCCTCGATCTCGACGCGCTGGCCATAGGTATCGATCGCCACATCGAACGGCAGGGCCGTGTCCTGCTGTTGCTCAACTTCCCCTGCCACAACCCGACGGGGTACTCGCTGGACGAGTCCGAGTGGGCCGCTGTCGCGGAAGTCGTCCGCTTCGCGGGCGAGCGAGCCCCCGTCGCCACCCTGCTCGACTGCGCGTACCTACGCTTCGCGGATCCTGCGTCGGACCACTGGTTGCACGCCATCGGGACCATGCTGGAGACGAGCACGGTGCTCGTAGCGTGGACCGCGTCCAAAACGTTCGCCCAATACGGCGCGCGAATAGGCGCGCTCATCGCGATGCACCAGGACGCAGCCGAGCGGGAGCGCCTGACGAACGCTCTTTCATACTCGTGTCGCGCAACCTGGTCCAACTGCAACCACCTCGGTCAGCTCGCGGTCACCGACCTACTCACGGACCCGGACCTCAAGGCGCGGGCGGACGCAGAGCGCGATGCGCTGATCGACATGCTCCGCCGCCGCGTTGGCGCTTTCAATGAGGGCGCCCGGGAAGCCGGCCTGAGGGTTCCGCGCTACGAAGGCGGTTTCTTCGTAGCGGTGTTCACGCCCGACGGCGAGAAGACCGCGGAGGCGATGCGAGCCGAGGGAGTCTACGTCGTGCCCATGGAGGGTGCGGTGAGGGTGGCGCTGTGCGCCACGCCGGAGGCGCAGGTTCCCCGGATCGTGGAGGCGCTCCGGATCGGGGTGGACGCGGCAACGGGCTAGCGCCCCGCCACCGCCCGCCCGACCCTGATCGCCTCGTCGGCGCGGGGGCCGTTCATGAGCAGTCCCCGTCCTGTCCCAATATTCGATCGATCGGATCAGGCGGCTTCTCGATAGTAACGGCTGAGGATGTCTCCCAACCGTTCCTGTCGAACGACAGGCCCTAGGGCGGGTTCTGGAACCCCGTCGATCGGCCGATTGCCGGGCTGAGTTTTGAAACAGGACGGACGGAAATAGCCCCTTCGCCGAGCTCACGCTCGATGCGGTAGCTGCTCTCGAGGGCCGCGTCTAGGTGGGTGAGGGGATCGGACATGAATCTGGAGCCCTACCGGCCAGCCCCTCCGCTCAGCCTGGCGATCGCGTCGCGGGCATCCTGGACGATCGGTTGTAGCTCGGGGTCGGCAGTCGCCCAGTGCTCCACAAAGTACGCGTATGCCTCGACCGCCTCAGCCACCCTGTTCTGGGCTTCAAGGACGTGTGCGAGCCTGAGCCGGACCATGGGATAAGCCGCAAACGGCCGTAGGAGGCCGGCCCAGGCGGACGTCCTAAACACCCGCTCGGCATCCGCCCATCGGCCGAGCGCGGTGTAGGCCTCTCCCAGCGCCCACATCGTGCTGCGCGTGTCGCGGCGTCCGGACGTCACCAACTCGACGAGCGCGGGTAGCGCCGAAGCCGGTTCGCCACGTCGCAAAGTCCCGTAAGCCTCGACTACATCGAGCCCCAATCGATCGACGTTGTCCGGCGCGTCGCTCACCTCAGAGGCCTCCGTCAGAAGCTCGATGACCTGTCGGTGGTCTTCCCACCGTCCATCGTCCGCCGCCCACATGCCGGCCATGGCCAGCCGTCTCTGCCCGGCACCCTCGTGAATCTCTGCTGGTCCGAAGTGTTCGAGGAGCAGATCCCGGGGGATGGCGGAGGCAAGTCCCATGACGAAGGCGTCGTGCAGTGAGATGACCTCTCGATCCGTCAAGACGTCATCTAGGTTAGAGAGGCCCTCGCGAACGTGGCCACGCCATTGGAGGTCCGCGTCGAACAGGTCGAGGGTGGGCATCGGGCGATCCCCCAGAACGGCAGCAACCCGCCGGGCTTTCTCATAGTGATGAGGATGGTAGAGGTAGCCCACGATCAAGAGCGCCGCCGTGGCTCCACCGACCTCGGCATCGACTTGGATCCAGGCCGCTTCACGCGCCGTCTCGTCTCCGAACGCGAGATCCAAAGCGAGTTGTGCACCCCGCGGGTCCATGTCGGGCATGGGCGGGCCGGTCACACCTGATGACGCGTCCACAAAGGCGCTCACCAGCTCCGTCGCCAGAGCACTGTCCGCGCGTTCCGTGAATGCGAGTAACACCGCATGCGGATATAGCGCGGCCCGTCCGGGATCGAGCTGGATCGCGGTCAGAAACGGCTCTTCGAGCTCCAGAGCGTTCGCGAGCCCCCCAACGTTGTGTAAGCGCTGCTCGCCCAGCCAGTACCAAGCGGTCGCGTCGTCGGGGTACCTCGCGACGGCTTCCTCGAGCAGTCGAAACCGGTCTCGCAGATCGGGCTCCGTGAGCCCCTGAATCACCAAAGCCTCGCGGTTGGTGAGGCGGCCGATGTTCTCCCGCGCGAGACGCTGATGTCGCAGGACAAGTGGATCTGACATCGTCGCGCCCCAGCCGTGGACTTCCATCAGCCGATAGTGTGCGCGGGCGAAGGTCGGGTCGTGATCGAGCGCGAGGTTGAAGGCGTCTCGCGCGTCTTCCAGACGGTATTCGCGGTAGAGCACCTCGCCCTGCAAGAACGCGCGCAGTGCCTCGGGTGATTCACTCGTGGTGCGCGAGAGGTCGACGGCGGGAATCTGCCCTTCCCCCTGGAGGACCGCACCGAGGATCTCCACTGCCAGGCCATCCGCCAGCGGGAGAAGATCTCCGGGGTTCCCAGAGCGCTCGATCGACCACGCGGCCGCTCCCGGATTTCTGAGATCGTAGATGTCGACGGAGACGCGTACCACACTCCCCAGCACGGTCGTAGTCGGGAGGACGGCGTACGTCGCACCGGTCGCCACGGCGATCTCGAGAGCTGTGGACTCATCGGCCGTACCGCCCTCCGGGACACGCTCGGCCCACCGCGCCCGCACGGTTCGGGGGCTCACGGCCCGCCACCCCGACACGGCGTCCAGACCAGACGAAAGCACGCTCACGATGCCTTCGCCAATGTCTTCGGCACCCGCACCTGCGGCGACACTCGGCAGCACGGCGATGGCCGGCGCGGGCTCGAAGTCCGCGCCGAGTACCGTGGCGGTGCCAGCCCGTGGCCGGTACGCGCGGCCGCCGCTGAACAACGTGAATACACCGCCAAGGCCAGCCAGAAGCGTCGCCAGAATCACCAGCTCGGCCCCGCTAAAGCGCTGTCGTCCCTTCTCGCCGTGGTACCAGGCGAGCACCAGCACCACTGGGATCCCCAGTGCGATCAGAATCGGCAGCATCGCTTGGACGGATTCCAGGAACTGAACCGTTTCCGCGAGCGTGGCGACAACCTCCAACGTTGCCCACGAGCCCGTGAGGTAAACTACGAGCCACTGGACGATCTTCCGCTCGCGGAGGCTGCGGAAGAAACTATGCGGCGAAGGTTCCATGCTTCCTACCTGTCCACCAACATGCTGCAATCCTTCGAGAGCCACGAAAGGACACTAGGCCCCACGTGATACCACGCGTTCGAGGGCTGCGTTCAGTTGGTTCATGGGGTCGGCATGAAACGCAAGATGCGGGAAAGATGTGAGGGGCGCGAGTATCACGACTGATGGTCAAACTGATAGTACGCCCTCACCTTACCTCGTCGGTCCCTGTTGCTCCTGCTGCTCTCACCTGAACCCGAGGGTGCCGTCCCTCCCGCCCCCGTCGGCTCTCACCTGCCCTTGCATGGATAGGCATCATGGGAGGCACGGCGTCCGCTACTGGTTTGGATCAGCAGCAAAGCAGCCCCAAAAGTGAAGAGGCGTTCACCTCGCGCTCGCGGCTCTGCGGGTGAAGGCCGAGAAGAGGATGCTCGCCGAGGCGACGCCATATCGATTCCAGAGCCGCGGCAATTTCTGGTCGTATTGCGGGCTCGCGTGGTGACGCGGACCTCGTCGGACTGGGTGTGGGAAGCGAGCGGGCGGTGAGTGAGGAGACCGGTACAGCAGACGCGGCGCCTGAACCGGAACTTCAACCACACGCTGAAGCGCGTGTTCAAGGGTGCGGCGACCACTACCAGAGCCTGTTGGACGGCGGCACGAAACCGAACCTTGCGAAGCAGACCATCGCGCGACAGATCGGCTCGATCATGCTGGCGCTGTGGCGCAGCGGCGAGACCTACGACCCCAAGAGGCTGGAAGCGACGGACTAGAAAGGGCCGGGATCGGCAAGCGTGGGGTCGAAGGTGGCGCTCAGGTCTGATCGAGGAGTAAGTCACCGTCGAGTAGGCCGTGCGTGCGGAAGTAGCGGAGCACGCGACGTGAGGGTGCGGTGAGGGTGGCGCTGTGCGCCACGCCGGAGGCGCAGGTTCCCCGGATCGTGGAGGCGCTCCGGAAAGGTCGATCCCGGAGTCGAGTAGCAACCGGCGCTGAGACATCGGGGGCGCGCGACGGAACCGGTGAGGAAGGAGTTCTTCGTGCGGGACCTGGGTCCTACGCACGGCAAAGTCCGATCTCGAGGAAGGGGTCGCGAAGCTAGCGAAGCTCCACGCCACCGGAACTGGCGGATGACAGGTGGTGCCATCCCTTCCGCTTTCGTACCGCGGTTGAATTCCTTATCCCTCCTCCCATATCGATTGCCGCCCTGTGGGAATGATCAACACCGGAGGATGCCTGGATGAAGCGAATCGGACTCGCGACCGCCCTGCTCTTATTGGCCGGAGCATGCGCTCCGCGCGACGACAGCCCATCGGAATCTCTCGACCCGGCGGACACCCCGGGTGTCGTCGATGTCATCGCTCGCGGCATGACATTGGTTGCGCCCGACGAGATCCCATCAGGATGGACGACGTTCCGCTTCAGGAACGAAACCCCGATGATCCACTTCGCGGTGGTGGAGCGGCTCCCTGATGGTCAGGGGATCGAGTCGCAGCAGGCAGAGGTCGCCCCGGTGTTCCAGGACGGTTTGGATCTTCTGAGCGCAGGCGAGGTCGACGCTGCGCTCCGGAGATTCGGAGATCTCCCCGCCTGGTTCGGCGAGATCGTCTTCCTGGGTGGCCCCGGACTCACGTCGCCAGGCCGCACCAGCCAGGCCACGGTCTTTCTGGAGCCAGGCACCTACCTGTTGGAGTGCTATGTGAAGACCAACGGCGTCTTCCACAGCTACAACCCTGACCCCTCGATCAACGGTATGGTTCACGAGTTCACGGTCACCGACGAGTCGTCGGAAGCCGTGGAGCCCAGCTCTACCATTCAGATCGAGATCTCCACAGCAGGTGGGATCGAGGTGGAGGGAAAGCTGGTTCCCGGGGAGCATACGGTGGCCGTGCGCTTCGTTGATCAGACCGTCCACGAGAATTTCGTCGAACATGACATCCATCTGGTACGCATCACCGACGACGTGGACATCGCGGAGCTGGAGCGGTGGATGGACTGGAGGCAGCCCATGGGCCTCCAGACCCCCGCTCCCGCCGTGTTCCTGGGCGGCAGCAATGAGATGCCGGCCGGCACCACCGGCTACTTCACCGTGGTGCTCGAGAGTGGCGATTACGCGTGGGTCTCCGAGGTCCCGGGCTCCTCAGATAAGGGCATGTTGAAGCTCTTCAGCATTGGGCCGGAAGACAGCTAAGGGTCTTCCGTGAACTTGGCTAATACGGTCTGGCGCCTGTAACGTCTAGGCTGCAATGAAAAGGTTTGATCGCCCAGCCGCCGAGCGACAAGGATCTGGATGTCATTCTTCGATGAGTTGAAACGCCGAAAGGTGTACCGGGTCCCCGCGCTGTACCTCGTAGTCAGCTGGCTGGTGTTGCAGGTGGCGGACGTGTTCATGGATTTCCTGCCCCTGCCTGAATGGACCGGCAGCCTGATATTCGTCCTGCTGGTGCTGGGCTTTCCGGTCGCCCTGGTGCTGGCCTGGGCCTTCCAATTGACCCCGGAGGGCTTGCGCCGTGAAGACGGGCCAGGGGAAACTGCAACACAGGGTTCACGGTCATACAAGCTCGATGCCCTCATCGCGCTGGCGCTGCTCACCGCCGCAGGCTACGCCCTGTACTCGCGTGACTGGGACGGCGGATCCGGGAGTGCGGGATCGCCGTCCCGGATCGACGCGATCGTGGTGCTGCCTCTGGATGATCTGACCAACGACCCGGCCCAGGCCTATTTCGTGTCCGGCATGCACGAGGCGCTGATCACCGAGCTTTCCAAGGTCGAAGCCCTGAGCGTGATCTCGCGCATCTCGGCCATGGCCTACAAGGATTCCGAGAAATCGCTGCGGCAGATCGCACGTGAACTGGGCGTCGACGCCGTGGTCACGGGCTCCGTGCTGCGTGCCGGCAGTACCGTGCGGGTCACTGCCCAATTGATCGAGGCCGGCACCGACCGCCACCTGTGGGCCGAGAACTACGATCGCGAATTGACCGATATCCTGGCGCTCTACGGCGAGGTGGCGCGGGAGATCGTGGCACAGATCCGGGTCGAGGTGACGCCGGAAGAAGCGTCACGACTCAGCGCGAGCCGGACGGTGAGCCCGGCTGCATATGAACGCTACCTGCAAGGGCGTTACCTGTGTGAAAACTGGAGTCCACAGGAGATGCAACAGGGTATCGACCTGATGCGCGAGGCCTCCCGGCTCGATCCGGCCTATGCCCCGGCTCAAGCGGAGCTAGCGCTGTGCCTCCAGTACAGCGCTTTCTTCAATTACGTCCTGCCACTGGACGTCTACGAGGAATCGAAAGCCGCCGCGCAGAGGGCGGTGGAGCTGGACGAGCAACTGGCCGAGGCGCACGTGGCGATGGCCGGGGTGCTGTATTACCTGGAGTTCGATCGGGCGGCGGCCGAACTGGAGCTACAAAGAGCGCTGGAGCTGAACCCGGGCAGCGTCAAGGCCCTGATTCACAGCTCATGGCTGTTGGGAGAATCGGGGCGCTTCGAGGATGCTCTGCCACCTACTCTCAAGGCCATCGAACTCGACCCGCTCAACACTTCCGCGAACCACGCGCTGGGCCAGATCTACTTGCTGGCGCGGGATTTCGACGCGGCCATCGAAGCCTTCGACAAGGCCCTGGCATTGGACAGGGGTGACCCCGTGCTGGTGGCCTGGCCGGCCTGGGCCTATGTGGAGCAAGGCGAGTTACAGCGTGCCCTGGACCTGAGCCGAACCGCGGTGGAGCTTTCCGGGCGGGCTCCGCTGTATGTCTCGCAACTCGCGTACATCCATGCCCGGATGGGCAGCCTCGATGAGGCCCGTCGCCTACGGGAGGAGCTCCGCCAGAGCGACCTGGCAGCCGCGTCCGACCTCGCTCTGGTTCATATCGGTCTTGGTGAATACGAGGAAGCCATCGACCAATTGGAATTGGCCTTCGAGCAGCGCAACGGTGCGCTGGTCTACATTCATCACGGCGCGCGCTTCGATCCCCTGCGCGATTATCCGCGGTTTCAGCGGTTACTGAACAGGTTCGATCGGTAGCCTCTGTACCCGGCCGTCGGTGCGCGCCCGCGCGACTTCCGGCTAGAACGGCTGGGAGGGATCCTCAGCCATTCCCCGGATCGTGGAGGCGCTCCGGATCGGGGTGGACGCGGCAACGGGCTAGCGCCCCACCGCCGCCCGCCCGACCCTGATCGCCTCGTCGGCCTGGGGTCCGTTCATGAGCAGTCCCAGGAATCCCTCCTCGATCCGGCGTGCTACGTCGTCGCTGTTGGCGGTAATCATGTCCGGCATACCGATCCGTGTCGCGTGCCCGAGCACCTCCAGGTTCCCGGCCTCGGCGGCTTCCCGGTCGCCGTCGAGCGCACGGGTCAGACTGCCGATGCCACAGGCGAGAACGCTGTACCCTGGCGTATCCGCTATCGCCCGAACCTCCGCCAACGCGCCAGGATCTTCGATCATGATCATCGCGATCGTGGTCCCCGTCGGGTTCGTGGGCGACCACACGTCGGCTCCCGCGTCCGTGAAGAAGCTCACCGCGAGCGCCGCTTCTTCGGCACTGCGCACGTGTGGCAATACGACGCCGTCCGCGCCGCGCTCGAGCGCCTCGACGACGCGCGCCCGCGCCGCCTCGGGGCCGTCCGCCGAGATCGGCGGAATGCGCACGAGCAAGGTCTTCCTCTCAGAAGTCCCCTCGTTGCCGAGCCCGCTGGAGATAGCGGATATAGCCTCGGCGTCGTACGACCCCTCGAGGTTCAGGAACAGGTAGTCCAGCAAGTCGTTGCGGCCGAGCTCGGTGCCGCCCTCGGTGGTGTATAGCGCGGGCGGGCGCTCACCGGCCGGCCCACGCTCGCCGCGCGGGCGCTCACTTGGCACGAAGATGCCGAAGGCCGGCTGACCCTCCGCCCAGAGCCGGATCGCGACGGATTGAGCCGCCGAGGTGACCGGCGGCGTTGTGGCAGAAGTACCGTCCGTCGCGGCTTCCGACGACTCTCCGCCGCAAGCGCTCAGTGCGAAGAGCGAGACGAGGGCCAGCGCGTAGCGCCGGCGATCCTCTATCTGGACCACGGCGGCACGACACCGTTCATGCGGGCATACGCGATCGACTGTCCCAAGTGCTCGTTCATGTGCGCGACGAGCTGCAGCATGACCGCCCATTTCTGGACCTGCCGGCCGTACAGCCGGGTGGAAATTGCAAAGTCCGACTCAGACATCGACTCGAGGTTGTCGCGCACGTGGTCCATCGAGGCGCTGAGGACCCCGACGATCCATTCCTTGTCCGCGGCGGACGCCGTCTTCGCCTGGAAGCGCGCGGTCACGTCGTCCTCCCAACGCATGTACGCGTCCTGACCCATCGGCGATTCGATGCCCATGCTCTGCTCCAGGTACATGTAGTTGTAGCGGGCTATGTGCATGTAGACCCTCGCGACGGATGCCACTCCTTCTCCGGGACTCCAGCCGTACTTCTCGGCCGGCATCGCTTCGGCGAGCATGACCGCCTTCCTGGCCGACGCTCCGAACTGCCGTTGGATCTCCGTCTTGAAGCCGTCGGGTGTCGACTGCGCCGCGATCGGCTCCGCCAGGGGCGCAGAAAGCGACGCCGCCATGGCGAGAACGGACAGGACGGTCAGCGGACGGGTCAGGCGGTTCATGGTGGTCTCCGAGTTGGTGAGGCAGTGGAGCGCCAAAGATACACGGCGGACGGGTGCCAGGCTGCTTGCTACTCCTCCCGCAGGCGCCCTCGCAGCGACCCAGACTCGCTAGCGAGCGCCCTCCGCGCCCAACCCCATCGCGCCGAGCACGAGTTGGCCGAGCCGCTCGCGTAGCTCCGCCCTCAGCTCGGCGGAACCCGGATCGTTCACCAGATTCGTCATCTCGTACGGGTCCGCTTCCAGGTCGTACAACTCGTCCAGGCCCGGGTGCTGTACCCAGTGGATGTACTTGTACCGGTCGGTGCGAATCGAGCGGTAGTCCATGTCCATGAGGTGCGGGAACGGATTCTCGTACGTGTAGAACTCGATCAATATCGACTCCCGCCAATTCGAGTCGTCCCCTCGCAGCACCGGAACGAGGGAGCGACCCTGAATGTGGTCCCCGATTTCCGATCCGGCGAACTCGAGAATCGTGGGCGCCAGATCGACGGTGAGCGCGAGCGCGGTGGGACGCGATCCGGCCTCCACGGCTGGCGGATACCGGATGACGAGCGGGTTCCGGATCGATTCCTCGTACGGAAGGCGGCGCTCGCTCGTGAGGCCATGCTCGCCGTAAAAGAAGCCGTTGTCGCTCGTGAAGACGAAGACGGTGTTGTCGAGCTCCCCGCGCTGCTCGAGCGTCTCCAGCAGGCGACCAACGCCATCGTCGACCGCGAGCAGCATCTCCGCACGACGGCGGATCGTACGCTCGGCGGTCTTGGGCGCCTCGACCTCCCCGTAAATCGCTGTGACGTCCCCGGTCGCTCGATACGCCAGCGCGCGCTGGATGGCGGGCTTGTCGTCGAGGTCCGCCAGCGTCTCCACCCCGTTCGGCCGCCTGGGAAAGACTTCGTCGGAGTACTCGCCGACATGACGCGGAGCCGGGATGTATCCGCGTGAACCCCCGGTCGATCCGTCATCGAACTGGGTCACGTCGGGATGCACCGCCTTATGAGCAATGTACACCAGGAATGGCCCGTCACGGTCGCGTTCGATGAAGTCGATCGCGCGTTCGGTCAACAGGTCGGTCGTGTATCCCTCCACCTCGTGCAGTCGACCATCCTCGAAGAACTCGGGGTTCTCGGAGCGCCCCTGACCCGGCAGACCAACCCAGTAGTCGAAGCCCGGTCGCGGCGTCGGGTCGTTGCCCATGTGCCACTTGCCGAGGAAGGCGGTGTCGTAGCCGTCCGCTTGCAGCGCCCGAGGGAAGGTCTTCAAGCGATGGCTGACCCGGTTCCTGGCCACGTTGTCGATGATGCCGTGCTGGGACGGGTACTGGCCCGTCAGCAGGCTGGCTCGGTTCGGCGAACAGAGCGGCACCGCGTGGAAGGAGTTCTCGAACATGGCACCTTCGGCCACGAGCCGGTCGATATTCGGCGTCTGCAGGTAGGGGTGCCCCGCGGCGCCGAACTCGTCCCAGCGCAGGTCGTCGACGACGATCACGACGACGTTGGGTCGAGGTCCGTCCAGAGGCGGAAGGTCGGCGGACGCACGCGAGTCTTCAGTCGGCTCCACCTGGCACGCGAGCGCCAGCAGGAGCACCGGGATCAAGGAAGTACGGCCTTTACGTATCATGCGAGGCAACCTACGGCCTCTCTGGCCATCTCGCCCGCGGCATCGCTACCGCCCTATGTTGCCCCGGCCGACCGACCACTGAGTCGACGTCGGCGGAGAACCGTCGAAATACGAAGCGAGGGAGACCCGCATGATCAGACGGATGCTGTCCATCGCCACGGTGCTCGCAGCCACCGCGGCGTGCACCGACGCTGCCACCTACGATCTCCTCATCAGCGGGGGAACCATCTACGACGGCTCCGGTGCGGCATCGTTCATAGGGGACGTGGCGATCGACGGAGACCGCATCGTGGCGGTCGGAGACCTCGCCGGCGCGACCGCTGAGAGGGTGGTCGACGCGTCCGGTTTGGCGGTCTCGCCGGGCTTCGTGAACATGCTCTCTTGGGCTACCGAGTCCCTCATCGTCGATGGTCGTTCGCAGGGCGACCTCCGCCAGGGTGTCACCCTCGAAGTGTTCGGTGAGGGCAACTCCATGGGGCCGATGAACGACGCCATGAAAGAAGAGTGGCTGGAGAGGTTCGTGGACTTCGTCGGCTCCGAGCAGCGCGCGGCCGAGCTGCTCGGGGGCGCGGTCGAGGTGCCGTGGACGACGCTGGGTGAGTACCTCGAGTTCCTGGAGACCAAGGGAATCTCGACCAACGTCGCTTCGTTCCTCGGCGCGACCACCGCGCGCATCCACGAGCTGGGCTACGCGGACCGACCTCCGAATGAGGAAGAGCTCGAACGCATGCGGCAGCTCGTACATGCGGCCATGCGCGAGGGCGCCATGGGCATCGGCTCCTCGCTCATCTATGCGCCGGCGTTCTACGCCAATACGGACGAGCTCGTCGCGATCTCCTCCGTCGCCGCCGAGTACGGTGGCATGTACATCTCCCACATGCGCAGCGAGGGCAACCGGCTGCTCGAGGCCGTCGAGGAATTGATCGGCATCTCACGCGAAGCAGGGCTGCCGGCAGAGATCTACCACCTGAAGGCAGCCGGCGAGCGGAACTGGGGTAAGCTCGACCAGGTCATCGAGATGGTCGAGTCAGCGCGCGCCGAGGGCCTGCGCATCACGGCCGACATGTACAACTACACCGCAGGATCGACCGGACTCGATGCGGCGATGCCCCCGTGGGTACAGGAGGGCGGATACGACGCGTGGGCTGAGCGCCTTCGCGACCCTGGCGTCCGAGCCCGCGTCGCGGCCGAGATGGTCGCGCAGCAGGACGATTGGGAGAACCTCATGCAGGGCGCCACTCCCGAAGGCACGCTGCTCGTCGGGTTCCGGAATCCAGGCCTGCGCAACTACACCGGCCGCACGCTGGGGGAGGTGGCGGCGGAACGGGGCACATCAGCCCAAGAGACCGCGATGGACCTCGTGGTCGAGGACGGGAGCCGCGTCCAGGTCGTGTACTTCCTGATGTCCGAGGACAACGTGAAGCGGCAGATCGCTCTGCCGTGGGTTTCCTTCGATTCCGACGCGGGTTCGATGGCGCCCGAGCCTCCCTTCACCGACGTGAGCACGCACCCCAGAGCCTACGGAAACTTCGCGCGGCTGCTCGGAAAATACGTGCGCGAAGAAGGCGTCATCCCGCTGGAAGAAGCGATCCGTAAGCTCACGTCGCTTCCGACCACGAACCTGGGCATCGCGGATCGGGGCCTGCTCGCCGAGGGCTACTACGCGGACGTCGTTGTCTTCGACCCCGCCACCATCATCGACCACGCGACGTTCGAGGACCCGCACCAGTACTCGACCGGCGTCGTGCATGTGTTCGTGAACGGCGGGCAGGTACTGCGTGACGGTGAGCATACCGAGGCGACCCCGGGCCGGGTGGTCCGGGGTCCGGGGTGGACGGGAGGTGGCCGGCAGTAGGCAGACAGCCGAGTGGTCGGCTGTCCGCTAGCTGATGACGCGCCGCCAGTTGGTGAGGATTTTCGGAGCGTCCTCGAGCAGCTCGTTGAGGTCCGCGATCACGCCGTTGACGATCACGCTCAGCTCCTCCGCCCTCCGAGCTGCCGCCACCTCGACCTCGGTCAGCACCTCCATCTGCCCCACGGTCGGGCGAGCCTGCGGGCCCTGGATGCTGCCGGAAATCCTCCGCAACTGCTCGATCAGGCGCGGCCAGTCGCGGTAGTTCATCGACCCCACCGGCCGACGTACCTCGGCCTCGAGTCCCGTCAGCGCTCCCTGCGCCTGTCCTGCCGTCTCACGGATCTGCGCTTCGTTCGACAGGTCCTTCCCGTCGATCGACTCGAGAAGCCCGCCGATCTGGCCGTTGAGGTCCACCATCGTACCGACCATCTGGTTGAGCTGAGTCTCCAGATCACGGACCCTCATGGCTGCGGTGAAGCGCTCGGTGTACACGGCTTGAGAAGCCGCGACGTTCGGATCGCCTCGCAGCACGAAGTCCTTCGAGAGCTCACGTCCGCCGACCTCGATCGTGGCGGTGTAAGCACCGGGAACCGCGGGAGGTCCCCCGCCACCACCGAAGAAGCCGCCGCCACGGCCGCCGCCGCCCTGCTGTCCGGGAATCGGCTCGGCGCCGGTCCACGAGAGATTCCACACGGCCCGGTTGATGCCTGCCCGCGCCTCTCGATGGGGGACCTCCTGCACGAGTTGGCCGCTCGGGTCCGTGATGCGCACGGTCACACCGGCTCGGGGGAGGGACGCCGCCACGTCGTCCGACAAGTAGAAGTGGATCCACGCGCCCGGCTGGGGATTGTCACCCGTGAACAAGCTCTGTCCGAGGCTGCTTCCCCTGCCCCACGTTTCCCACTCTGTGGCGTTGCGGATATCGAACATGTGTGCGTCGCTCCGGAGCGCTTCGGCCATCTCGACCATCGGCTGAATGTCGTCCAGAATCCACGCGCCCCGACCGTGCGTGCCAACGACCAGGTCGTTGTACTGGCGCTGGATCTTGATCCCCCGCACCGACACGCGCGGCATGTTTCCGCGGATGTCGACCCAGTGCTCACCGCGGTCCCATGAACCGTAGAGACCGCGGTCCATGCCCACGAAGAGCAGGTTGGGGTTCGACGGGTGCTGACGAACGACCTTCACGTAGTCGTCCTGGGGCAGCCCCGCGGAGAGATCACGCCAACTCCGACCATAGTCGGTGGTCTCGTAGAGGTGCGGCGTGAAATCGTCGAGCCTGTGGTTGTCCACCGCCATGAACGCGGTGCCCGCCTCCGTGGGGGAGGCCTCGATGTTGCCGATCCAGGTCTCGGCCGGCAGTCCAGGCACGCGGTCTCGAACGTTGGTCCACGAGGCACCGTTGTCCCGTGTGATCTGGACGTTGCCGTCGTCGGTCCCCACCCAGATCACACCCGCCTCCACTTCGGACTCGGCGATGGTCAGGATCGTGGTGTGGAATTCGGCCGCGGTGTTGTCGTTGTAGATCTCACCGCCCGAGTCGAGCTGCTTCTCGGGATCGTCGGTGGTGAGGTCGGGGCTGATGATGTCCCAGCTGTGCCCGTAGTCCCGGCTTCTGAAGAGTACGTTGCCACCCCAGTACACTGTTCCGGGGTCGTGGGGGGAGATGTGAATCGGCGCGTCCCAGTTGAACCGGTACCGCGCCTGGAACATGCCCTGGCCCTGTGAGCCGATCATGAGCGGGAACGGCTCGATGGACCGGATCTGGCCCGAGTCCGTGTCGGTGATGCGGAAGTAGCCGCCCTGCGCGTTGGAGTACACCAGATTCGGCCGCCCGGGAACCGGGACCGTATGGAAGCCGTCGCCACCGCTCACCGTGTACCACGCGCCCGGCACGATGCCCGCGTTCTCGTTCATCTGCGACGGCCCACACCAGTTGCCGTTGTCCTGCAGTCCGCCGCACACGTAGTAGGGGTCTCGGTCGTCGACGGCCACGTGATAGAACTGCGCCAGGCTGACATTGCGAAAGATGTGGAAGTTCGCCCCGCCGTCGTTCGACACCTGCATTCCGCCGTCGCTGCCGGACAGAATGTGCTCGCCGTCCTCCGGATCGATCCAGAAGGACTGGTGATCGCCGTGCACACCCTGGGCGATACGCCGGAAGGTGCGCCCGCCGTCGACGGACTTCGCCATGCCCCCGGAGAGCGTGAACAGCGTGTTGTGATCACTCGGGTCGACGAACACGTCGGAGTAATAGAACGGGCGGAAGTTGATCGTGTTCTTGTCGTCGTTGATCATCGTCCACGTCTCGCCGTAGTCCTCCGATCGGAAGAGCGATCCCGCCGTCGGGTACTCGGTGATGAGATAGACGATGTTCGGCCGGGACTGTGCGACGCTGATCCCGATTCGAGCCATGGGCTCGTCCGGCGTGGTGGTCACCTTGCGCCACGTGTCCCCCGCGTCGCGCGACACGTACAGAGCCGTCTCCTTGCCTCCGTCGTCGAAGCGCCACGGGCGACGCCGGAACGTCCACATACCGGCGTACACATTGCGCGGATTCGACAGGTCGATGTCCATGTCCGAGCAGCCCGTGTCTTCGTCGACGAAGAGCACGTGGGTCCAGTTCTGGCCGCCGTCGGTGGTCTTGAAGACACCTCGTTGGGCATTGGGACCCCATTGGTGCCCCATCGCGCACACGAGCGCGACGTCCGGGTCCCTCGGGTCGACGACGATCCTCTTGATGCGCTCCGTGTCCTCGAGCCCGAGATGCGACCAGTTGGCGCCGCCGTCGGTCGAGCGCCACACGCCGAGCCCGTACGACACCGAGTTCCGCGGATCCCCTTCTCCAGAGCCGAGCCAGACGACGTTGCGGTCGGAGGGCGCGAGCGCGAGCGCGCCGACGGAGTACGCTTCTTCGTCCTGCCACTGCCCCTCGAACGTGACGCCACCGTTGCTGGTCTTCCAAACGCCACCGTCGGCGCCGCCGACCCAAAAGGTCCTGGGATCGCCGGGAACGCCGAGAATGGCCGAAACGCGACCTCCCATGTTCACCGGTCCGATATGGCGCCACTCCAGGTCGCCCAGGGCACCCGCAATGGCGTCCGGGCTCTGGGCCGTGGTGCGCGCGGCGACGGCCACCGTGGACAGGGCGCTCACCAAGAGCAACAAGCTCCGCGACGACTTCATATGAGACTCCTCCGCTGATCGCTGGGGAGGCAGTTCAGCAATTCAATGGGTAGGTCGACTAATACTCCGAACCTTCTCCCGTATCCGCCAGCGGGAGGCAGCGGCAGAACGAGTAGATTGACTCATTCCGCGACCCACTCCGACAGGCACACCCAAGCCCCGCCTTCAGGCTCCTACCGGATCCGCTGATGAAAGCCGAGCCCGTCGCCATTCGAGCCTTCGACTACTCTGCCGCCGTATCCTTCGGCGCCGTCGCCGCCCTGGCATCCTCCTTCCTCGTTCCCGATCTCCTTCCCACGCCCTTCGCGTTGCTCGCGGGCATGGTCATAGGCATGGCGTCCGCGTTCCCCCTGCTCGGCCTGTTCTCATGGCTGCTCGGCGGATTCGAGATCTTGATGATGTCGATGCAGATCGGCATGCTCGCGGGAATGCTCGGCGTCATGACCGATTCTCAAGGGCCGGCTCGGGTAGCGCTGGTGGGCGCGCTGACGGGGCTGGCAGTCCAGCTCCTCCTGCACGTGGCCGACGGCGCTCTGCATGGCGAGGTGAGCTGCGAATGAACGACCGCGCGATCGCCAAGTGGAACAAGGCAGCGAAGTTCCTCGACGCCGGCCTGCGCGGAGAGGAAGCGCGCTACGGCCGGTTCAAGCGGGATCTGTTCGGCAAGGCCAAGGGAAAGACACTTCTGGTGGCCGCGGGGACTGGCGTCGACTTCAAGTACTTCCCTGCCGACATCGAGCTGACCGCCATCGACTTCTCTCCGAGCATGCTCGAGGTGGCGGAGAACAAGGTGGGTGAGTGTCCGGCTCCAGTGACGCTGACAGAGGCGGACGTCACGCATCTCGACGACCCCGACGCTCACTTCGACACCGTCGTCACCTCGTGCACCTTCTGCTCCGTCCCGGACCCGGTCAAAGGACTTCGGGAGCTCCGCCGCGTTCTCAAGGACGACGGCGCGCTCCTGATGTTCGAGCACGTGCGCCCCTCCAACTTCTACCTGGGCTTCGTGACGGATCTGATGAACCCGGTCGCCAGGATGATGGGACCGAACATCAACCGCCGAACCGCCGACAACCTCCGCACGGCGGGATTCCGGCTCACCCGCGAGTTCAACGTCTACCTCGACATGGTGAAGCTCTTCGAGGCGTGCAAGGCGTAGCTCCTCCATGGGGTCCCCCTCTCGGTGGTGCTCCCCGACGCCCGGTCCTACTCTCAACGGGCCCCAAGGTATCGTTTCGCGGAGCACGGGAGGATATGGACAGTGAGGCGATCAAGATGAAGGAGCGTGGGAGCCGAATCGCGGAGCGCCGTCGGTGGCTGCTCGGACTGCTGCTGGTCTCGGCGCTGGTCGGGACACCGGTCGCTGCCCAGAACGCTGCGTGGGATCGCGAGATCGCAGACTTCGCCGAGCAGCTCTCGGTGCAGGTGTCCGAGGACGACGTGGGCGGTATCGCCGCCGGCATCGTGGTCGACGGTGACCTGGTGTGGGCCCGGGGCTTCGGCTGGGCCGATCGTGACGGACGCGTTCCGATGTCTCCCTCCGCGGTATCGCGTACCGGCTCGATCTCGAAGTCCGTGACCGCGGTGCTGATGATGCGCCTCGTGGACCAGGGGGTCATCGCACTCGACGAGCCCGTCGAGCGGTACCTGCCGGAGTTCGCGCGCGTGAGCGACAAGCGGCCCGGGGCGGAGACTGTGACGTTCCGGCACCTCGCGAGCCATACGGCCGGCCTGATTCGCGAACCGACCAACGTGGCCGAGATGGTCCGGGGCCGGCTCGAGTTGTGGGAAGAGCGCATCGTCGAGTCGCTCGAAAACACCGCGTACGATTCCATTCCGGGCGCGCGCTATCAGTATTCCAACATCGGCTTCGGTGCGCTCGGGCTCGCGCTCTCCAGGGCGGCCGGGAAACCGTTCATGGACATGGTCCAGTCGGAGGTTTTCGATCCGCTCGGCATGACGGGCTCATCGTTCGTCGTCGTGGGAGGCGAATTGGAACCGCGGCTCGCTACCGGCTATGTGAATCGACGAGACGGATCCATCGACGCCGAGCAGCCGGCCCGGGAGCACGAAGGCCGAGGCTATAAGGTCCCCAACGGGGGGGTGTACTCGACGGTGGCCGATCTCGGGCGCCTGCTCGGCGCGATCGCAGGCGTGCCGGGGCTGCGCATTCTCTCCGAAGCGAGCCGCCTGGAGATGATCTCGGTCCAGACGCCCGAGGACCCGAGCCGCGGGTACGGCCTTGGCTTCTCCGTCAGGGCCGATGGGGACGGCAACAAGATCGTCAGCCACGGCGGCTCGGTCGCCGGGTACACCGCGCACATGGCGGTCGACCCGGACGCGCGCATCGGCGTGGTACTGCTGCGCAACTATCAGGGTGGCGCGACGAATCTGGGGAGAGCCGCGCAGGGCCTCGTGGGGCGATTGGCCGCGCTGACGCGATAAGCGGGACGGCGCAGCGGCCGAGCGGACTCAAGATGCCCAGGAATCCGTGCAGATGAGGTCTTCGCAGAGCACGCCCCTTGCCCACGCCGCGCGAGACACTTCTGATGTGAGGGAGCCAGTCGGTGGATACGACGGCGCAAGCCCACGGAGGTGCCCTCCCATGCTTCTGAAGAGCCTTACTCTCATGACAGCCGCGGCCCTGGCCATCGGCGTGCCCGCCGTATCAGCACAGTCACCCTCCACCGCCCCGGTTCGATTCCGGGCGCATGATATCGCCGAGATCCGGGGCGGCTACGCCGTCGCGGTGGCCGACTTCAACAACGACGGTCGGCTCGACGTGATGGCCAACTCGTTGGGCGTGCCCGAAGTCGCGTGGCTCGAGAATCCCACCTGGGAGCGTCATGTGATCGTTGCCGACACGCGCTCCATCGTGAACCTGGCGATCGCCGACATCGACGGCGACGGCATCCCCGAAGTGGCGTTCCAGAGCTCGTTCGCCATGGTGCCAGCGAACAGCGAGGGAATCAACTGGATCGCGAGAAGCCAGGGCGATCCGGGGATGGCATGGAAGGCTGAGCCGATCGACCGGTGGGCCACCTCACACCACGTGACGTGGGCCGACCTCGACGGCGATGGTAAGCTGGAGCTAGTCAATGCCGCGCTCCTCGGGCACGGCAGCCTCGCGCCCACCTATGACCAGGACCAGGCATCGGTCTTCTGGTACGGGCAGGACGGTTGGCATCGCGGCACTATCGCCACCGACATTCCCGGGATCATCCACCGCGTGCGCACCGTCCGGTGGGATGCGGGAAGCCGCGACCAAATCCTCGTCGCGAGCTTCGAGGGCATCACGCTCTATCGCGCCTCCGGTATGGGCGCCGCGATGACGTTCGAGAAGGAGGTCATCTCGAACGGCCACGTCGACGCGGCCCCCAGACTCGGCGCGAGTGACGTCGGCGTTGGCATGAGCAACGGTAGGCGTATCGTGGCCTCCGTGGAGCCTTGGCACGGGAACGAAGTGGTCGTCTATACCGAGTCCGGTGGCGCGTGGCAGCGCCGCGTCATCTTCGACAAGGTCACCAGCGGACACGAGATCGCCGTGCTCGACCTCAATGGCGACGGCCGGGCGGACATCGTGGCCAACGACAACAGTCGCGTGACTGAGAACAACCCCAATGCCACGCCGGGCGTGCACGTGTTCTTCTCGCCGGAAGATCCCGCGACGGGTGAATGGACCTACGTGCGCATCGAGAGCGAGTTCGCCATGAACGGCTGCGTGGGCGGGGACATGAATCAGGACGGTCGGCCCGACATCATCTGCACCGGCAGGGGCGGCATGATCAGGTGGTATGAGAACCTAGGCATGTAGGCTAGCACACGTCGCCCAGGTACCCGCCGCCACCGCAGTACGTCGGGTCCTGCAGCTGGATAGATAGGCCGTCGGGGTCGCTGAAGTAGAGCTCCGGCGTGCCTTCCGGCGCGCCACCGCGATTTGGCATGCGCAGGGATATCCAGTGCCGCAGTGGTCCGGGTCCGCCGTCTCTCGGAGTGACGCCGTGCTCCTCCAGCACGCTCTGAACGCGCTCCACGTCGAAGTCCTCCACCGTGAGGCAGACATGGTTGATGCGGGCAGCGCCACCGCCACCGCCGACCCCAATGAACATCAGGAAGTGCTCGCCTGGCCCTACGCCGAGCGCAGGCGTGGCGGCCTGCATGGTCTGGGTGTCCAGGCCGAACGTCTGCTGATAAAACGCGTTCGTGCGACGTGGATCGGTAACGTTGATCGTGAAGTGGCTCAGTCCGACGGGCGTGAGCGATCCCCGCCCCGGCGCGGGCCCCGGCGCGGGCTCAGCGTCCATGCACACATCGCCGAGCGGACCGCCACCGGCGCAATACCTCGGATCCTGCAGCTGAATGACGAGACCGTCGGGATCGCCCAGGTGGACTTCGCGCGTGTTTCCTCTCGAGGTGACGCGCACGCTCATCGCGCCCCCGCTCAGGCCACTTCTCAGCCCTTGGCCTCCACTCGCCGCGGTGACCCCGTGGCCGCCCAGGATACGCACGACGCGATCGACGTCGAAGTCCTCGACCGCCATGCCGAAGTGATCGATGCGCGGCGGACTGTCGCCCGCGTCGGTGAGCGCGAGGAAGCGCGGTCCGTCGCCGATGCGGAGGACGATCGTGCCCGCCCGACGCGCTTGGACTGGCATGCCGAAGAGCCCCTGGTAGAACTCCAACGAGCGCTCCAGATCCGATACGGCGAGCGTCACCTGGTGCAGCCCTCGGACGCGGAGCGGAGCGGCCTGTTCCAGCGCGAGCAAGCGGCGGGAAAGGGCAAACGCCGGCAGCGAAAGCAACAGCGCTCTGCGCGTCATGACACCGTCTCGGCTGGCGGCGCTCACCGCCCGTTTCGGACGAACTTCTTCAGATTGCGGGACGAGACTTCTCCGGCATACACGTTGCCCGCAGCGTCCACGGTCACGCCTTCGGCCAGCGCTTCAGAAATGAAACCGATCTCCGAGAAGTCGGTGGCGTTCGCGATCACGATGCCCTCTCTCAGCTGGTAGTCGGCCACATAGATGACGTCGTCCGCGGTAATGTGAATTCCGCTCGCCATGATGTCCGGCCACTCATCCAGGAAGTTTCCCTGCTGGTCGAAGACCTGAATCCGCTGATTCACGCGGTCGCCGACGAACAGCCTCCCTCTGGAGTCGAAGGCGAGGGTGTGTGGCTCGTCGAACTCGCCCGGGCCGGTGCCTTCCGAGCCCCAGGCCATGAGGAATTCCCCATCGCTCGAAAACTTCACGACCCGGTTGTTGCCGTGGCCGTCGGCCACGAAAATGTCGCCGTTCGGCGCGATCGCGACGTCAGCCGGACCGTTGAACGTGCTCGGCCCGTCGCCGGCCACACCCGCGGTGCCGAGCGTCATCAGTACCGTGCCGTCCGGACTGAACTTGAAGACCTGGTGGCCCATGCCATCCCGTCCCTGCGCGTCGGTCGTCCAGAGATTCCCGTCCGCGTCGAGGGTAGAACCGTGCGGCCACACGAACATGCCCGCACCCCAGCTGTCCACGAGCCTGCCCGATGGCTCGTACCTGAGCATGGGCGTGACGTCTTCGCGGCCGTCCACGCAGTTGTTCGCGAAACATCGTTGGAAGACCCACAGATTCCCGTCGGCGCCGATCTCGACCCCGATGGTCTGTCCCCACGCTTCCACGCCGTCCGGTAACTGCGCCCAGCCGTCGACGAGGCGGTAGGACACCTCTTGGGCGTCTGCGCTCGCCGCCCCAAGCGCGACCGCTGCGACACAAATCAGAACTCGGCTCGCGTGCGACATCACTGCTCCTCCTATACCGCAAGTGGGAAGCCAATGTCGGCTCATCTCATGTCGGGTGCCCGGTCGACGAGCTCGACCCTCGCGCCGTGTGGCCCGGCGACGTAGAAGAACTCGATCATCCCGCTCGGGAGCGTCATCTCTCGCGGGGCTGACGTGATCTCGATGCCTCTGGCTGTCAGATCGGCGAGCGTGGGGGCCGCGTCGGGTGCACGCCAACCGATGTGGTCGATCGTGCCTTCACTGCTCGGGAAGGTCTCTCCTTGCTGGACGAGTATCCAGACGTTGCCCGGGTACAGGATGCCGTCCAGACGTCCCCTCAGGTTCATGCGCACTCCGCCGAAGGTGTCCTCGTACCACTGGAGTGTCTCCTTCGGGTCTGGCGCCCGTAGATGGATGTGATGGAACCCGAGGTGTTGCGCGTCCTCGATGAACTCGAGTCGAGTGCCCCACGGATCGACGATGAAAGCCAGCTTGAAGAGATTGGGCACGTCACGAACGGGCGTCGTGACGGTCGCGCCCGCGGCCTCCGCCTCGTCGACCTTGGCGGCCAGATCCGGGAACGAGAACCCGAGGTGGTCGATCGCCCCGCCGGCGCTCGGCTTTCTGGGATCGCCTCGGTTCGGGAGGAACATGATCCGGGTCGTGCCGAACAGCAGCCGATCGGTCCTTCCGTCGACCCACTCGCCGCCGATGTGGTCATGGTACCATTGGGCCGCAACCTGCGGGTCCGGGACCGACATGTGGACGTGGTCGTAGAGGCGAGTCGTGACCTGTGCGCTCGCAGCCCCGGCGAGGAACGCGGTGGCGGCAAGTGCTAGGATCACTCTGGCGGCGGAGGGTCGCATGTCGATCTCCCTGTTGATTCGGTGGCTCGTGTGGGTAACGCCTAATGCGGGGCGCGTCAGTGCGCAAACGCGTCGGCGAATTCCACTCGCCCACCGCGCGCCCGGAAGGACGTCAGAAGAGCCTCGAACTCGAGGCTGAACTCCTCGTTGGACAGCCACTCGCGGTCCAGGACGCGCAGGACATCCACGTCCCGGAGGACCCGGTCAAGATTGTGGAACAGTTGCCGCGTCGTGCGCTCATCGAGCGCTGCCGGCGGCTCGCCATCGGCCACGGGGTCGAAGCGCTCGTCTTGCTCAGCGCCGGTCAACCCGGTGTTGAGGCAGCACATGTAGAGCCGCTCGCAGGAGAGGTGGAGGATCTCCTTTCCGCGATCGGTCTTGAGCGATAAAAAGTCGCGTCGGTTCATGAACGATACACGCTGCGTATATGTGCCTCGAAGCTGGCGACATCTTCGATCCCCATCCGGCGCGTGAACATCGAGCCCTCGTCGCCGTTCATGCCGACGACGAGCGGCATGTCGTGCTGGCGGCCCGACTCGTACACGGCGACCGGGTCGTCGGGGATCGTCCAGCCAAGCTCAGTGCCACGACCAGCGACGTTATCATCGCCAGCGTCAGCTTCCTCTTCTTCATGTCGGCCCTGTTGGTTTCAAACCGATGTTTTCACACCGAAGCCAACATCCGATGCGCGGGCCGGGCAGACAAGGAAGCGGGCGCCGGTGGACCGTCAGTCGCGAGCGCCTTGCTCTCGCCCCCAAGCCCGCTCTACCGTGCAGGATGAAGTACCGTAGCTCGTTCCAGGTCCCCATCATCGACGTCGCGCCACTGGTCACCGGCGTGGGCGACGAGGGAGCCGTGAGCTCCGCCATGGGCGAGGCGTGCCGGCTCGAGGGCTTCTTCTACGTCGTGGGGCACGGTGTGAGCGAGGACCTTCAGCGCCGGCTGGACGAGCTCGCCCACAGCTTTTTCGCGCAAGATCCCGAGACGAAGCTCGAAATCCGGATGGAGCTCGCGGGCAATGCATGGCGCGGATACTTCCCCGTGGGCGGCGAGCTCACGTCGGGCAGGCCGGACCTCAAGGAGGGGCTCTACTTCGGCGCCGAGCTCGGTGACGACGATCGGCGAGTGCGGGCCGGCGTTCCGCTCCACGGAGCGAATCTGTTCCCGTCGGGACTCCCCGGCTTCAGGGACACGATCCTGGAGTACATGGCGGCGCTGACCGACCTGGGTCATGCACTCATGCGGGGCATCGCCATGAGCCTCGCTCTGGAGCCCGACTACTTCCGCGCCGGGTACATGGCTGATCCGCTCACGCTGTTCCGGATCTTCCACTACCCCCCCGCCCCACCCGTACCGGCTCGCGAGCAGCAGTGGGGCGTGGGCGAGCACACCGACTACGGCGTGCTCACGATCCTCAGGCAAGACGACGTGGGCGGTCTCCAGGTAAGAACCGAGTCCCGTTGGATCGACGCACGACCCGTAGCGAACTCCTTCGTATGCAACATCGGGGACATGCTCGACCGCCTGACCCGCGGGCTCTATCGCTCCACGCCTCACCGCGTGCTGAACGTCTCCGGGCGAGGGCGCCTGTCGTTTCCGTTCTTCTTCGACCCTGGATTCGATGCGCACGTGAGACCGATCGACTTGAGCGGCGTAACGCTTCCGGCAAACGACGCGGACAAACGCTGGGACCACGCAAGCGTGCACGATTTCGAGGGCACGTACGGGGACTACGTGCTGGGGAAGGTCTCGAAGGTGTTTCCGGCGTTGCGGCATTCAGTCGAGTAGGCAGGCCGACGGCGGGCGAGCCGAAAGAAAGGGTTGGCCCTATACGAGCATGTAGGAGCCCCATATCTCGGAGATCTTTCATCCCGGAGATCTTCATCTGGACGGCCTTCATGTGTATCATATTACTATCATAACGATAGCATATTGAGGTCGAGAATGGCGAACCTGGCGCTGCGAGGAGTCCCCGAAGGTATGTATCAGACGCTGAAAGAGGCCGCGAAGCGTAACCATCGCAGTCTCAACGGTGAGATTCTTACTCGTCTCGAAGCCTCCCTTCGCTCTTCCGCCACCGACGCAGAAGTGATTTTGGCCCGAGTCGCGGCACGCACCGCTCGACTTCGCATGCCGCGTTTCGACGACCGGCTACTCAGCGATCTGAAGGACACGGGTCGCGCGTGATCGTCGTAGACACCAACGTGATGGTGTACGTCGTCACGGGCTCTGAGGACCACGGTGATCGGGCCGCCGCGCTACTCCGAACCGAGTCGGACTGGGCCGCTCCATCGATCTTGCTCAGTGAATTGCGGAACGTTCTGACGGGATTCGTCCGGCGCGAATGGGTGGAACTCTCAGATGCGAAGGCCATGCACGATGACGCCCTGGCGATCCTCGCTGACCGGATCGGAGCAGTGGACGGCTCCGAAGTCCTGGCTGTCGCGGCATCCCTCGGTCTCAGCGCCTACGACGCCGAGTTCGTGGTATTGGCTCGGGAGCTGGAGTGCGAGCTCGTTTCGGCGGATCAGCGGATCCTGGCAGCCGCTTCAGACGTGGCCCGGCCGCTCTAGCGGTTCCCCGCACGCGGCATCACGTGCTCCGCGATCGCGGCGTGGTAGACGAACACCGCCATGATCACAGCGTTCTTCTTCAGGTCGTCGAGCGGAATCGTGTCGAAGAAATCGAGGTTCGTGTGACCACCGGTCCCGCCGACGCGCGCCTGGAGGAACTGAAACGCGGGCAGTCCGACATCGTCGAAGGGCACGTGATCCGTACTCCCCACGCCCTGAGGGGAGATCGTCGTCATCCCCATGTCACGCAGCGGCTCCATCCACGCTGTAAACGGGGCGCGCACATGCTCGTTGCCCTGCAGCCAGATTCCACGGTACTGACCCGGTCCATAGTCCTGGTTGAAGTACACGGAGAACTTGTCGTACGCGTCCTTCTTCCCGACGGCCGGATCGCTCGGATCGCCGAAGTGGTCGCGGACGTAGGCGCGCGATCCCCAGAGGCCCTGCTCCTCTCCGGACCAGAGCGCGATCCGGATGGTGCGTCGCGGCTCGGCGCCGATCGCGGTCAGAATCCGCATCGCTTCGAGCATCACGGCAACGCCGGACGTGTTGTCGGAAGCGTTGGGACTGGCGTGCCAGGTATCGAAGTGCGCGCCGAGCATGACGACCTCGTCGGCCCGATCGCTCCCTGGGATCTCCCCGATGACGTTGTTCGCCTGGCTCACGTCGGCGCCGTGGCGATTCCGGACCTCGACTTCGATCTCGACCGGGATGTCGCGGGCCAGCACTCGGTACATGCGGTTGTAGTGCTCGGGCGTGATGGCGATGATCGGCACCGAGGCCAGCGTCTCATCGCGCGCCCAGCGATCGATCTTGGCGCCCGGGCGTGCGAAGCCGCGGACGGCACCGGGCCAGCCGCTATTCGATTCGAGGACGACGGCCGCCCCCTCGGATACGTAGAACTCCAACCTCTCCGCGGCGGTCAGAATCTCCGGGTTGACCGGCGTGGGCGGATACAGGCGAGAGAAATACGGGTCGGGTCCTGAAGGCGGCACGATGACGTCCTCTGCGAGGGCACGCATCTCCTCGTCGGTCCGCCGGGGCGTGCCCGTGGCGAAGCGCGTCAGGTCGATCGTCGGTGGGGGCGACGACATGACGGCCATGCCCCGCAGCCGACCGCGATACCGCTCCAAGTCATGACGCGTGCGCACGTTCCCTATGACCACGCTCAAGCGCTGCTTGCCGTCGGTGCCGGGGGTGTGAGCGATCGGGTACGCGACGAGCGGGGAGTAGTCGGGTGCCAGCATGTGCAGCGAGACGTACTCGTTGTCCCAACTCACCCCGTAGTCCATGAAGGGCTCGCGAGCGATGTTGGTGAGGCCGATGCGCCTCATCTCCTCGATGACCCAGCGCTGAGCCCGATCCATGTCGTCGGAGTTGGTGAGGCGCGCCCCGAGCACGTCCGTCATGTAGGAGAGCGTATTCGGAAGTTGCGAGCGCTGCAGGCCCTCCTCGCGGATCTTGGCGACCACGTCGATGTCCACGGGCCAGCGCGGGGCGTCCTGCGCGACGAGCGACGAGTCGTGCACGGGCGGGCTCATCGCGAGTCCCGCGGTCGCGAGCAGCGTCGCAGTGGCGATGGCGAACGGCACGCGCCGGACACGGTGGGCCTGGGTGGTGCGGGGGCGGGAGTGATGCATCGGTAACTCGCTCGCGTCTGAGGCGTTCACGTAGTGGCCTCCGGCCAAGTTCCGCCAGCCACCCCGCAGGAGCAACTACACCCTGAAGCCGAGCGCCGCCGCGACCTCCCCCTGTCGGCGGTCGAGCGTCAGAAACGTGAGGTCGCCGGGCTCGGAGGTGACGTAGATCGCGGCTGGCAGGTGCCAGAGATCGGAGCCCCGCATGCACGCCGTCTGGAGTACGCGGGTGATCTCGTCCGAGAGCAGTCGCGAGACCATCTCATCCCGCTCCGGTTCGTCGAACGCGATCGCGACCAGGCAAGACGTATCGACGGGGCGGCCTTCAATCGTCCCGCCCTTCGAGGAAGCGTTGGAGGGCCCCTGGCTTCGGGGCCACAGGACGAAGCTCGCCCCGCGGCTCGTCACCGCCGACGAGAATGCCGTATTCGACCCCTGGTCACCCCTCCCTTTCAGATCTCGGGGTCGCCGTCTTCGCGTAATGCTTGGCCCCGCGGCACGTCGCCTGGACGTGGAAGTCGGTGAGCGTGCCGGAGCCCGATGATCCACACCTTTGAGCGACGGTCATCGACCGTGAAAAGGAGAAGATGGCTATCGATGGCGAGCTGGCGAACCTCGTACCCGACGTAGGCGTTTTCTTCGGCCTTCGCGGCTCGCCTGGGCGACTGAGCGAGGGAGTCCACGGCATCCCAGATGCGCTCGAGCCAACGCTGAGCGTTCACGGGCGCCTGGCCCTCGACGGCGATGTACCTGGCGTTGGCGGTGATCGCGGCCAGAGCTGCTTCAGTGAGCTCGACCGCGTATCTGGTCACCGGTCCAGTTTCAACCCAAGCTCATCCGCTACCCGCTTGAGCGCAGTCTTTGCCGGCTGCGAGCGACCCTCGCGGATGTCCTCCATGCCGCGATCGATCATGGCCAGGCTCTCCGCGAGCTCAGCCTTATCGGCGAGCGCGTCGTATGCTTCCGGGCTCAGGACAACCGCATCGGTCTTGCCGTTCCGGGTCACATAGAGGGGTCGGCCGGTCTCTCGGACCTGGCGAAAGTGTTCTCTGAGGTGCCGGCGGTGCTCCGTGAAGCTGGTGATGTCGGTGCTGCGTGCCATTGGTCCCTCCACTGCATAACTGTACCTAATCATGTACATCCTGGCGCAGAGCATCCTGAGAGTCAAGAACGCACCATCAACGCTGCTCCGCTCGCCACGAAGTCCGTATCCCGCACTCCTCGACCCTCGCGCCTAGCTGACTCCCCGCCCGCGCAGTACCATGCTCAGTGCCAAAAAGGCCGACCCGTCGTACTCGTCGAGGAGGAACACCATGCCTTCGTCGTCCCGTAGACCCTCCTGCCTCCCGCAGAGCCTCACCCTCGCACTGGCCGTCTTGTTGACCGTGCCTGTGCTGGGACTCGCGCAGGATCGCGGCAACCCGTACGGGGAGTGGCGCTACCAGAGCGCCGACTCGTGGGGTACGCGCTATTCGCCCGTGGATCAGATCAACGCCGACAACTTCGGTGACCTCGAGGTGGCGTGGGTCTGGCAGGCCAACAACTATGGCCCCACGGTAGACTATCAGTTCAAGTCGACCCCGACGTACATCGACGGGATCCTCTACACGGTAGCCGGCCAACGCCGCACCGTAGCGGCGATCGACCCCGCGACGGGTGAGACGCTGTGGACGTACCGCGAGCCGAACACGACTCGTTGGGAGCGCTCCATGCGGCAGAACTACGGCAAGGGCGTCGCCTACGGAGAGATCGATGGCAGGGGCGTGATCTTCTACACCTCCCCGGCCTTCTTCCTGCATGCGCTGGACGCCAAGACGGGCCGGCACATCGAGGGCTTCGGTGCCCCGGTGCCCATCGAGGGCTTCCCCCAGACCGGTGTCGTCGACCTGCTCGTCGACCTCCTGGACGACTGGGGTCCCTGGGAAGCGTGGGATGAGCCGTACGATCCGGACTTCGGGATCCCGCGCGAGCTGGGTTTCATCACGACGTCATCGCCCCCGATCGTGGTGAACGGAACGGTGGTCGTCGGGAACTCCGCCGAACAGGGCTACAACCAGACGCGGATCGAGAACGTGCCGGGTGACATCCTCGGGTACGACGCCGCGACCGGCGACTTCAAGTGGAAGTTCCACGTCATTCCGCGCCCGGGCGAGGTCGGGCACGAGACGTGGTTGAACGACGCATGGGAGACCACGGGAGACGTTTCTTCGTGGGCACCCATGTCTGCCGACCTGGAGCGGGGGATCGTGTACATCCCGACGAACCCGCCCACGATCGACTACTTCGGGGGCTTCCGGCCGGGCAACAACCTGTTCGGGACCACCGTGATCGCGCTCAATGCCGAGACCGGCGAGCGAGTGTGGCACTTCCAGACGGTCCACAACGACCAGTGGAACTACGACATCCCGAACGTGCCGATCATCGTCGATCTCGAAGTGGACGGGAGGCCGGTTTCCGCGGTGATCCAGACATCCAAGACGGGGATGATCTACGCGTTCGACCGCGAGTCCGGAGAGCCGATCTGGCCGATCGAGGAGGAGCCGGTCGTACAGACCGTCGTGCCCGGGAACTGGACCGCGGCAACCCAGCCCATCCCCACGCGCCCTGAGCCTGCGGAGCCATTTGGGCTCCCAGAGGAAGACGTCATCGACTTCACCCCCGAGATGCGTGCGGAGGCGCTCGAGATCCTCAGCAGGTATCAGGTGGGCGGTCCGTTCATGCCGCGGCTCTACGACGATCACAGCACGGGCTTCGAGGACAACATCCGCTGCTACGGCGGCTTGAACATCACGAACCCCGCGACACTCGACCCGTCGACCGGCATCCTCTACATGGCTTCGGCGCGTCGGTGTAGCGGTGGCAGCGTTGCGCTCGGCATCGAGGCGGACGATCCGGCGAACCCCCGAACGACGGGCACGACGATCTCTCAATGGGTCGCGGGCCCTGGGGGCGGGATGGGTACGGTGCAGGGGCTGCCGATCCACAAGCCGCCGTACAGCCGCCTGTCCGCGTTCGACATGAACACGGGCGAGCGCATCTGGTGGATCCCGATCGGGGACGCGCCCGAAGCGGTTCGGGATCACCCCGCGCTGCAGGGTGTGGACCTTTCGCGCATGGGCAGCGGTGCCAGCTCGATTCAGATGGTCGCGGGTGACCTGCTGTACGCGACCGAAGGCTCGAGCGGACCGGCGGTTCTCAACGCCTTCGACAAGCGGACGGGCATGCAAGTCGGCGAGGTGGAGCTTCCTTCGCCAGGGCAGTACGGCATGATGACGTACATGCACGAGGGTCAGCAGCATGTCGTCGTACAGGTCGGACGGCCAGGTCGGCTAGTGGCGTTGCGCCTACCGAACTAAAGCTGTGGAGGGGCGGTGGAGGGGGAGCCCGGCGTCTCCGAGTCGGGCTCCTCAGTTCACCGCCAACGCGCCGGCAAACCCTTCGGAGTCGAGCTGTAGCGCCCCTCGCTCGCGAAACCGCTCCAGAGACGCGGGGTCACGGCCGAACATGCGCGATTCCTGCCAACCCTCGTAACTGCGGTACCACGCGATGCGGAGCATCTGAGCCTGTCCATCGCGATCGGGCGTCTCACGAAACAGTCCTACGACCTCGGCTCCAAAGGTCGGCTCGAACGTCTGCCACGCCTCGACGCTGAGTCGGATGACCGTGTTGATGTCGTCCGCGGCGAACTTGTTGAGGCGGTGCACGTAAAAGCCGGGCCGGGTGAGCTCGCGCACGTGCTCGGGGCGCACCGTGGACCGGAACACGCGAGTTCGCGACTGGATCACTTCGTCCAGCGCGTTCAGCGCTCGATCCGTCCGGTCGCTCGGACTCTCGGCGGCGCCATCCGGCCACGCGATCATCACGAGCAGCTCGTTCGGCCCGAGTCGCTCGAACGGCGCATCGTCCGCGAGCGGAACCGCGCGCCACACGCCGATGAGCTGACCACCCTGCTCGGCGATTCCCGGAAGCGCCTGGTCGCGCAACTCCTCGAGCGCCGGAGCCCAGTCGTTTCGCGTGCGGACTTCGGTGTACGTGAAGACGTACGCGGCCGCCGAGGGGGCGTCGTCGTCGGGCGAGCCACCGCTTGCGATATCAGCTTCGGGGGCTCCGCGTCCGCAAGCGGCAACGCCGAGCACAACGAGCAGGCACAGCACGGTAGCGGGCCAGCGGACACGGTGTGTGGGTCGTTTGCACACGGTGGGGAAGTGGAATCGGTTCCTAGAGCGTCTGGGCGCGGCTGACCGACGCAATCTGGCAACCATCGGGGAAGCGCGCGAGCCAGCTCGGGTGTCGGCGGCACCAAAGCCTGCTGACTCTTAATCAGTAGGTTCGGGGTTCGAGTCCCTGGCGGGGCACTCGTTACAGGACAACGACTTACGGGAGCGGCCTCCTACTATGTGGGTGGCCGTTTTCGCGTTATAGGGTCCGTATAGGGTCCGGTGGGACGCGGTTCGCCAGTTCCAGCGGGGCCGGGGCCACGGCGAGGGGGTAGCTCCGAAACGGGTTGGCAGCCAGCTAGGAGGGGGAGGCTTGGGCGCGCCCCCCTCTGCCTTACAAGCAGGGGGTCACTGGTTCGAGTCCAGTAGTGCCCATTGGGTAAAGCGAAGCCCTATAGGGCTTTACCGCCTCGTATGGCTTCGCTTGTCGGAAGGTGGATTGTGTGCGTACACACTGCGTGCACTTCACGAAAAGGGGAACGGGGCGGGCTCCCGCCTTCTCTCGGGACTTCCCGGTGTCGGGGATAGGTGGTGGCAATTTTGCCACACCCTCCCGAACCGTTGGTAGTGTCCTAATTGAATCTTAGTCGCCCGTGCCACGCTCACGTTGAGTGAGCCACCTCCAAGTGATGATCCTCGCCGACCGATTCCACGAAGACGCGAAGCCAGGGGGAGCAGCCCCGACGAATCGACCCCGATCAGTGACCAAAGGCGCCACTATTGTTAGCGGTTGAGCCACAAGGCGATCGTACCACCACCCCCCCCGAGGACAACGATCACGACATCCAGCTTGCCATCACCGTTGGCATCGATGAGTTCGGCGCTAGGCCCTGGAGCATCAATTTGAAGAAAGGCGGCCCCGCCGTTGTTGATGTAGAAGATAGGGGGGCTCCCCGAGTTTGGATGAATGTCGGGCCATCCGTCCCCGTTCAGATCCGCCACCTGCAAGCTCAAACCACTTCCCGGATTCCCGCCGAAAACCTCAGTGGTTACGTCCTCAAAGACCAGGTCTCCGCGATTGTACCACAGAAGGAATAGCGGAGGTCTAAAAAGGACCAGGTCAGGTAGCCCATCCAGGTTCATGTCACGGCAGACTACACGTTCGGGTAGGAGACCTTGGTCTGATGGCAACACCGCAGGCGCCTTACGAAAGTGGCCGAACCCGTCGTTAACCATGATGAAGTCTCGTGGAACCGCCCCCGACCCAATTTGCCCGCCAAGATACAGGTCGTTGTCTCCGTCTCGGTCCAGGTCACAGAAATCGCCGACCAGCCAGTTGTAGTTCCCCATCGAGCCATCCTCCAGCAGACTACTCTCGTTGAAAAGTCTTGGGAAACGCAGAGGCTCGGCAACGAAGTGCCCGAAGCCGTCGTTGACGTAAATGTTGCTGTAGTTGGGGGGTAACGACCCTGACTCTCCAGTCCATAGGTCCACATCGCCATCGCAATCCACGTCCCCACTCGCGCCTCCATGCGTGAACTGGTCGGGCCGGTTGGGTACGAGATTCGTTGAGGAGGCATCGAGAAAGGCGCCTCCATCCTGGGACAACAGCAGGACGTTCGGGGCTCCCGGGAACGGTGGGGCATCCTTTCCCCCCTGGACCAAGACCAAGTCCGCGATTCCGTCGCCGTTTAGATCCGAAGTGAGGACTTGGTTCGTGTGATCTGCTCGAATCGAATCCTGAATCCCCGCCTCCGTGGCATCCTCAAACGTACCGCCGACGTTTCGCCAAAACAGCAGCCGTCCCGGGCTATCCGACGCAAAGTCGAAGTTGGGGAACATGATGTCTTGGTCTCCATCGCCGTCAAAGTCTGCCACGCCAGCGTATGGTGCACGAGCCGAGTAGCGAGTCTCGATGCTGCCGAAAGCTCCCGGCACCTCGTCGAAGGTCGGCGGACCTGCCACAGGCCCTCGTGTGGGAAAAGTCGTTGGGACGACGCACAGCACGTTGCGTTGCAAAGCTACCCGCACAGGGATCGTCGCCTCAGCGATCAACTCCGTTTGAGCGGTGCTCGACTGCGACGAAGGGGCGGCATTTGCTCCAGCAACCGTGACCTCAGCAGTGATAACGGCTTCTCCAGCCACGCCTGTCGTGATCAGCCCGGAGGCGTCAACGGAAGCCACCTCGGCATCGGAGGACGACCAGGTCGTAGACGCTCCTGCAACGGGTGCGCCTGCTGCATCGACCGCCTGAGCGGTCACGCGAGCCGTGTCGGCCCACCGATCCAGCACGAGCGAGTCAGGGGAGAACACCACATCGACAGCTTCCTGCTGGACCGTGATCGAGCCTGTGCCGGACACCGCGCCGATAGTGGCCGTGATCGTTGAGGTGCCGTTCCCCACGGATGTGGCGAGGCCGGTCGAAGCGTGCACGGTCGCGACACCGACGTTCGATGACGACCAGGCAAAGGACTGACCTGATATCGTGGTCCCTGAAGCGTCTCTCGCCACCGCGCTGAACTGTTGATCAACGGTGACAGACACAAGGGTTTGCGCAGACGGTGACACTTCGATACTCGCAACTACCGGCGCTGTTGGGCCGGATGGCCCCGCCGGTTCTACCGCATCACTCCCACACCCCGCGAATGAAAGCAGAAGGCTGCACGCGAGTAGCCAACGAGCTACGGTGCCCTCAGAATAGATCAGGCAGTCGAGTGACGGTCGCAAAGTAGTGGCCAATCTAGGGCTCCGTTCAGGCGGGTGATGGGATCAGTCATGCGCAGAAGATGCGGCGTGGGTCGGTGGAGCGCGAGTGGCCCCCGCTACAGCGGCACCAACGGCACCGTGATCACCGCCCCAGCAGCATCCACGGGTCTGCTCCTTTTTCGTTGGCTTGGTGGGACTCGAAGCGCCTATTTGGAAAAAAGATTTTGGGTCAAAATCGTATGAGGGGGAGATGGGACCCGTTTTACGTGCTCACATACCGGGATCCGTGCAGAGGTCCCCCCCACCTTTGGCCCTGCAGATTGCTGAGTTCGAGGCTGTAGTTTCAGGTTGATTCTTGTCTTCCTGGTGACAGTCAGCCCCGCTAATCTGTACCCTGTTCGTCCACCACAGCAGTGCTGCTCGACACGACTTCAGCTTCAGCAGCAATGGGGACGACCTCGGTGACCCTCGACACGGGCGTCAGGCGTCGTCGGATCAGCTAACGTGCCCACCCGCCCCTGCCCATGGAGCAGGCGGTCGATACCTCGTTCATCCTTTAGCTAGGCCAATCCGTCGCCGTGTTGTGCACGTTGCTGTGCACGTTTACGCTGAAACGGCCATAGAATCGAGACATTTCAAACGCCCCCGAATGCGAACACAGGCGCGCACAGGGGCTTTCAGTTTACAGGCGGTCCCGGCGTGCGGTTGACCTGAGAAGGGGCAGTGCGCGGGGGCAGTGATCGGAGGGTGTCGCTCCGCGCGTGAGGCCCGGCGCGCGTCCCATAGACATGACCGCCTGGAGTGCTTGGTAGCCCCCCACTGTGCTAGGTGGGGCTCTAGTGGTCCAAGCCCTTCTGTCGGAATCGGTTAGGGTCGCTGAACGGGAACGGGTTTGACAGGGCGTTTCGCCGCCTCTGTCGTCGGCGTCACGCTAATGCTGCTACTATTCGGAGAAATTTTGCCCAAAACGATAGCGGCTAAAAACGCTGAAAACGTTGCGATGGTATTGGTCCGCCCCCTCCAAATC
>JADFSR010000031.1 GCA_022560615.1 Gemmatimonadota bacterium | reverse complement strand
CGTCTCTCCTCGTCGGACCACCGCCTTCGGCGGCGGTGCCCGCTCGGCTACGACTCCTCGTCGTTCCTTGCCTGAACGCGCGCAAGCACCATGTGCGCGGCCCACCCCCCTTTCCGATCACCCTTCTGCGGCGTCCGCGAGGTTGAAGATCGATCCGAGGAGTTGGCCGAGCAGCTCGGGAGCGTCTCGCTTGAGAAGCACGGCGGAGGCCAGCTCACCGAGAATCTCGGATTCGGCGTCGGTGACCACCTTGTCCGTCAGCACGAAGACGGGCAGCCCCGCATGCAAGGGATCCTTCCGGAGCTTCGTCAGGAATTCCAGACCGTCCATTACCGGCATCATCAGGTCGAGGATGACCGCGTCTGGGGCCTCGGTACGCACTTTTTCCAGCGCATCTTTCCCATCGGCCGCGGCGACGGCTTCGAGACCGAGGCCGGCGAGGTATTCAGCGAGCTTGGTGCGCATATCGGCCTCGTCGTCCACGACGAGCACCCGGCCGCCTCTCTTTCGGATGAGGTTGCGCCACAGCACACGCAACAGGTCCTCACGCTCGAACGGCTTGGTCACGAGATCCACCGCACCGAGCAATCGACCGCGACCCTCGCCCGCCACGATCGAGACGATCACGACGGGGATGTGCTTGAGCTCCGGATCCGCCTTGAGTCGCTCGAGCACCTCCCATCCGGTCATGCCGGGCATGATGAGGTCGAGCGTAATGAGGTCCGGCTTGTGCTTGTGGGCCGCGGCGATGCCTTGCTCGCCACCCTTGGCGGTGATGACCCGACAGCCAAACTCCTCGAGGTAGTGGGCCATGAGGACACGGGAGTCCTTCTCATCGTCGACTACCAGGACCTGGAAGTCTCTCAGGGTGGCCGCGACGCCCGTTTTGGGCTCAACGACCCCTCCGTCCCCGGGCGCCGCTCCGGGGCTGACGCTGTCGGCAGCCCCCGCCACCCAAGACGCCTGGGCGGTCGTCGTTGGTTCCGCTGTCTCCGTCAGTGCGTCGCTGCCCGCCACGTCTGCCTTCTCGGGTGGCTTCGCGCGCTCGCCGATTACGATCTTGAACGTCGAGCCCTTCCCTTCCTCGGACTCCACGATCAGCTCGTAGCCCATGAGCACGCAAATCGAGCGAGATAATGCCAGTCCGAGGCCGGTACCCCCATATTTTCGGGACGTACCGGCTTCAGCCTGTTGGAATGCCTCGAAGATCGCCACGAGTCGATCTGCCGGAATGCCGATACCCGTATCGACCACAGAGATCGCGGTGGGAGTCCTCCCGTCCGAACCGGTTTCGAGGCGGACAGTGACCGACCCCTCGTGCGTGAACTTGAGCGCGTTGCCGACGAGGTTGATGATCACCTGCTTGAGCTTGGCGGAGTCCGTCTCGACGAGTGCGACCTCCTTGGGTACATCGACGATCAGAGCAATGGCGCCGTCCTTCGCTTTCGCCTGACCCTCGAGCTGCTGAACGGTCTCGACACAGAGGTGCGCGAGATCGATATCCTCGATGATCAACTCCATCCTGCCTGACTCTACCTTCGCCAGGTCCAGCACCTCGTTGATCAACGCGAGCAGGTGTCTGCCATTGGATGTCACCCGCGTGAGAAAGCCGAGGTCCTTTTCGTTCAGCCGCTCGCCCTTGTTCTTGAGCAGGATATTCGTGAATCCGATGATCGAATTGAGCGGCGTGCGCAGTTCGTGGCTCATGTTCGCGAGGAAGTCGCTCTTCGCCTTGTTGGCTGCGACTGCTTCTTCCTTGGCGACCCGCAGAGCTTCCTCGGCGCGCACGCGAGGCGTGACGTCTTTCCCGAAGAAGACCGCGCCAGACACTCCCTCGAAGGCCTGAATCGGGTTCGCGTACACCTCGATGTAGCGCTCCTGGCCCTCGCTCTGGTCAGTGCGTAGCACGACGTGACGCTCACCGCCCAACGTCTTCGAATAGAGGTCCCGGTACCACGCGACGTCCTCCGGCCGATGCATGTCGGCGGCTAGACCGCCCACCTTGGGCTCCTTGCCGGATTGCGCCTCGACCGTGAGCGCGAAGGCCGAGTTGAAGGTGATGAGTCGTTGATCCCGGTCCACCGACCAGATCGTGTCGCCCGTGCTCTCGACGAGCGCGCCCAAATTTGCGCGAGATTCAGCGAGTTGCCGCTCGGCGATTCTCTGCTCCGTAACGTCCCTGAAGATGCCCTGAGTCGCGACGGCGGTGCCGCGTACGTACTGTGCCTGTACGCTCCCTGACAGGACCACGATACGCCCGTCGGACGCGACATACTCCACGTTGAACCGCTGGGCCGCCTCGCCCGCGAGCGCTCGTCTAAACTCTTCCTCGAGACGCGGCCGTTCCACCGGGTTCAGGATGTCGAAGAAGTTCAGGTCGTCGAGGTCGTCATCCGCGTACCCGAGAACCCGTTTCCAAGAGCTGTTCACGTACAGGAACTTGCCGGTCGGATCGACGCTCTGGATCAGGTCGTTCGCGTTGTCGAGGAAATCCTGCAGGCGGTCGCTGCTCTCCTTCACCGCCTGCTCTGTTTGAGTGCGTACCTCGATCTCATGAGCGAGCGCCTCGTTGCTGTCCGTGAGCGCCTCGAGTACCCGTCCCTCACGTGTGAAGGTCAGGTATACACTGGAGAGGAGGCCGGTCAGGATCGCAAAGTAGCTCGCGATCTTGAGCATATGCGCGATGTCGAACATCGCGTCGTGCGGTTGTCCTGAGCGCGCCATGAACGAGACGTGGCAGAGCACGGAGATCACAAGCGAGATCACGAGCCAGTGCTCGAAAACGTCGCGACGCCACCCTCCTTTGTAGATGAAGCCGAAGGCTGCCAACGCGAAGAAGATGGCTGGCAGGAGCTCGGCGGGACGGCTGATTGGGAGCCCCGGGAAGCTTGCGCGAGTCAGCGGAACGTATTCGAAGAAGAGGAGGTTGATCAGCGTCAGCACGAGAGCGGACAGGAAGACGGATAACTCCCCGATCCGTTCGGTCTCGCCGCGTGCTTCCTGGTGCCACGCCAGCACGCTGACCGCGAGGAAGAGCGACAAGAAGACCCGCTCGGACGTCCAGCTCCAAGCGAACAGGTTCGGGGCGTTGACGTCCAAGCCCATGAAGTAGTCGCTGGTGAGCAACGCGTGATTGAGGTCCAGCAGGCCAGCACCGATGAAGCCGGTGCCGATGTACAAGAAAGTGACCCGCTTGCGGCTGTAGAAGCGAACCAACGCCAGCGCGCCGATGATGAACGCCAGCAACGTGGCGATCGCCTCCATCATCGTGTGGATGGAGGCGTTCGTCGTCCACAGGAAATCGTTCCCCCTGAGAAGTGATCCGCCGAGCAGCAAGAGGAACACGATGCAGTAGATCGTGACCCGTTGCGCGGAACGGTCGGGCCCCGCTAACTCGTCCTCCGTCCTGATGCCGAGGGAAGCCCTCGCACGCGCTTCGCTCTGGGCCGTCGTCGACTCTCCCGAAGGCTCGGGCTCGGGAATCAGTCCGTCGGCAGGCAACGCTCAATGGCCCCGAAGAGGACGTCCTCGTCGATGATCGGTTTCGTGACGTAGCCGTTGAAGCCCAACGCGAGGTACTTCTCACGGTCGCCCGACATCGCATGGGCGGTGAGCGCGATCACAGGAATGTCTTTGAGCGCGTCCTGATCTCGTATCCACGCCAAGACCTCCGTCCCGTCCATCTCTGGGAGAGAGATGTCGAGCAGAATCAGATCGGGAATGTCGTTTCCTAGTCCGTTTATCGCGTCGACCCCGGTCTCGTACTCGGAGATCTCGTACGTGTCCTCGAGAAGGGCCTGCACGAGCATCCGGTTGTCCGGGTTATCCTCGACGACGGCGATCTTGTAGGTCATTCAGTTGCCTCAATTCCGTCCATGATGGTTTCGAGATCTGCGATCGCCTGGCTGTAGGCGTCCTCCAACCCCGGCACGATCGTTCTGACTGCGCCCATGTCTCCGCTTGCCGCGGCGCTTTCTATCTCGCAGGCCAGCCCTCGCACCACGTGGGCGCCAACGTTGGCCGCGCTCGACTTGAGAGAGTGGGAGCCCGTCTCCGCCTCGCAGGCATCACCTCCGGCGGCGCCGGCGCGGATCTGGTCCATGCGCCTCCCCGAATTGTCGAGAAAAAGCCTGACCATTTGGCCCGCGAGCTTGTCACCACCCCACTTGCGGAGGCGCGCCAGCGCAGCCGGATCCAGGCTTGTCGAAGCGGTCATCGTCAGGAGGTGCGAGTCGCCATCCCCACGCCGCTGGGAGGACGGGCGGAAATCGCTCACAGTCTAGCTTGCGCGCGGGTCTGTCGCTACGCCTTGCCGCTCAGCGCGTCACGGATGGATCGAACACCGGCCCCCGCACCCTCGACGTGTCCATATACCGCTGATCCGGCGACTACCACAGTAGCGCCGGCCGCCTGAATTTCCCCTACGTTTCCGGGATCCACGCCACCATCGACCTCCAGTTCGGCGCCGCTCCCCATCTCATCCAGGAGCGCGCGCGCGTTCTGAACTTTCGCGGTGCTCGTGGTGATGTAGGACTGCCCCCCGAAGCCCGGATTCACGGATAGCACGAGCAACAGGTCGATGTACGGAACAACGTCGGTCACCGAAGCGAGCGGGGTGGCTGGGTTGATCGCGACGCCTGGTCGAGCACCTAACTCACGGATTCGTTGAACGGTTCGATGGAGGTGTGTGCACGCCTCCGCGTGGACGGTCAGCCAGTCTGCGCCGGCGCTGACAAAGGCCTCGAGGTAACGATCGGGCTGCTCGATCATCAGGTGAACGTCGAGCGGAAGATCGGTCGCCTTACGGGCACCCGCGGTGATAACGGGACCGATCGTGATGTTCGGCACGAAGTGGCCGTCCATCACATCGACATGAATCCAGTCGGCTCCCCCCGATTCGACCGCCTGGATTTCGTCCGCCAGGCGTGAGAAGTCACAGGCAAGGATGGATGGCGCAATCTTCATGCGTGGCGCTCCCGGAGCTCGATGCCGTCGGCGAAGGCGAGGATCGCGACGTCGGCGAGCCCGAGGAAGAAGCCCGTCTCAACGACTCCTGCTCTACTCTGAAGCGCCGCGTCCAGTGCTGCCGGATCATCGATACCGTCGGGGAATCGACAGTCCAACACGATGTTCCCGTTCTCGCTTCGGAGCGGAAGGCCATCATCCGACCTTCGCGTCCGGACCTCTGCACCCAGGCCCTCCAGGAATTTGGCGTGCGTTCCCGGGGCCCACTCGACGACCTCCACCGGGAGCGGTGACACGGTACCGAGACGGTCTACGGCCTTGCTTCCGTCCGCGATGATCACCACGTGGTTCGAGGCCTGCGCGACCATCTTCTCGCGGAGTAGCGCCCCCCCCATTCCCTTGATGAGGTCCAGATCGGGCGACACCTCGTCGGCCCCGTCCACGGTCAGGTCGACCTTCTCCCTGTCGGCAAGGCCGATGAGTTCGATTCCAGCCTTCCGCGCTTCGCGACCGGTCCAAATGGACGTGGGCACCCCCACGATGTCCGAGAGCGCACCCCGGGAGAGCTTCGCCGCAAGCAGATCGAGGAAATGTGCCACGGTGCTCCCGGTACCCAGGCCCAGAACCATCCCACTCTCGACGTAATCGAGCGCTCGCTCGGCCGCCTGACGCTTCAGTGATTCCTCTGGCGTGAGTTCCATCTCGCTTCCCGTATCCCTCCGGCGAAAAAGTCGCCGCAATGTACGGACCGCCGAGTGCCGTTACCAGGCGTGGTTGACACCCCCGGTGGCCCCTGCGAACATTGCGTTATGGACAGGCACGCGCGCGGATATCGGTATTGCTGGTTTGCTCCCAGGAGGGGGGCCCGGAGTCCGCGCGCGTAGCGACTGAGCAGACACGAGCGGCGACCGAGGCTCCCGACACCCGTCGGGGGCCTTTTTTTGTTTCAGAGGACGACCAGAATGATCATCGTGACCAAGAAGGGCGTAACACAAGACGAGATCGATCACATTCGAGAGCGCATCGAGTCGCTCGGACTGCGCACGCATATCTCTCGGGGCGAACATCGGACCGTCATCGGGTGTGTGGGCGACGAGTCCGTGCTCGAGCACGTACCGCTGCTCTCGATCCCCGGGGTCGAGGCCGTGCACGAGGTGCTCAAGCCGTACAAGCTCGCCTCTAAGGAGTTTTCGGCGGAGCCCACCCAGGTAACGCTCGGCGACACCACGATGGGTGGAAACGACATCGTGGTCATCGCCGGACCCTGTTCCGTGGAAGGCATCGACATGCTGACCGCCACAGCGCTGCACGTACACGCGGCCGGCGCCCGGGCGCTGCGCGGTGGGGCGTTCAAGCCCCGCTCGTCCCCGTACTCGTTCCAGGGAATGGGCGAGGACGGCCTCAAGATGCTTGCGGATGTGCGTAGCGAGACGGGCCTACCGGTTGTCACCGAGGTCATGGACACCCGTCAGGTCGACCTGGTCGCCTCGTACGCGGATGTGCTTCAGATCGGGGCGCGCAATATGCAGAATTACGCGCTGTTGACCGAAGTAGGTCGGCTCCGGCGCCCGGTGCTCTTAAAGCGTGGAATGGCGGCCACGCTCAAGGACCTGCTGCTCGCCGCCGAGTACGTGATGAGCCAAGGCAACTCGAACATCATCCTGTGCGAGCGTGGGATCAGAACCTTTGCCACCGAGACTCGGAATACGTTCGATCTGGCGGCGATTCCGGTCCTGAAGCGGGAGACGCACCTCCCGGTCATCGCAGACCCCTCGCACGCCGGTGGCCGCCGCCATCTAGTCGCTCCGCTCTCGTACGCGGCGATCGCCGCCGGCGCCGATGGGTTGATCGTCGAGGTCCACCCGGATCCGGAAACCGCCACCTCGGACGGGGATCAGTCGCTCGACTTCGCGGAGTTCGATGCGTTCATGGACGGTCTCCGTCCCTTCGTGGCGGCGGCAGGCCGCGGAATAGCTACCCGCCGAGGTTCAGAAGCCGCGTGAACTTGACCACGAAGGAACGATCGAGCGGACCCCTCGGGATGCCGGTCTCGAGAAACGACCCCGTGTGGCGCAGGTCGTTGTATACGAGGAAGAACCCGGTGCCGGCCGTGTTGAGCCAGCCGAAGCGGATGTTGCCGGAGAAGGAGTCCGCTTGATCGCTGTACTGAAGTAGCGACTGCAGATAGATGCTCGGCGTGAAGGCATACGCCGCCTTCAAGCTGATCAGTGATGTTTGGAAGTCGCCTTGGTCCAGATTGACGTCGAACCAGTTGAAGCGCAGGCTCGCCACGAAGGTGTCGCTCACCCTCGCGGTTACGGTCGTCCCGGTCCCGAAGCGAGTGCCGTTGTAGAAGCCGCCGATGTCAATATTGCCTTGCACGGAGAGTGGCGCACTCTGGTTCGTGTTGTAGCGGAAGCCCCAGTCGGGGTTGTCGTACGTCCCTGCCGGAATGAAGATGCCCTCGGAGATCTCGAAGGACTCCCGCAGGCCCTCTCGGCGGAAGTTGATGCCTGGAAGCTGGAAGAACGCTCCGTTGGCGAACTCGAAGTGGGAGTCGATATGCCAAGTGCGCGTCTCGCTGAAGCCGTCCAGCGAAAAGTGCTCCATGTAGGAGAAGTGGGGCCGGAGCTCCTTGAACCACTCCACGCCGTCGACGCGGATGCGACGCAACGCGCGGACGCTCTGGAACTGATGCTCACCCCGCGGCGAGAAACCGACCTCCGGGTTGAAACCCTCGCCGACACGTCGATATGAGGCCCCGAAGTCCCAGTCGCGTGAGGTCCACGAGCCAGTCAGTGCAAGAGAAGTCTGGTCATTCTCGATACCGGGTGTGGTACTCGCGGCGACATACGCATCGAAGGTGAGCGCTTCTCCGATACCGAGCCGTCCGTCCAGCGCCGTCGTGAAGTTGTAGTCGTCCGTGTCGTCTGTGTTGTAGCGGCTCACGAACGCCGCGCCGATCCGGGTCCGATTGGGCAGCTCCTTTATGATTCGTGCGACGCCGAAGTTGTTCGCGGGGGCGGTGCCTTCGACGGACTTTGTCTGGATGTCGAGCAAGCCGACGGTGAAGCCGCCCACGCGGCCCGTAAGACGGCCACCGCCCAGAATCGGGACTGCCTGACCGCCTGCGATCCCGATGCGTCGGCTGAAGAAGATCTCGTTGCTCTGCGGAGTCCCGACGGCGAAAGTGCCAGCGTTCTCCAGGAAGAAGGGCCTCTTCTCGGGGAAGAAAAGACTGAAGCGCGTCAGGTTGATCTCTCGTTCGTCCACCTCGACTTGTGCGAAGTCGGTGTTGTATGTGAGGTCGAGCGTGAGGCTCGAAGCGGCTACGAGCTTGACGTCGAAGCCGACATCACCGTCGAGGTCGTCTTGGGGGTCTGGGGAGACCGTGTAGTCTCGGCGCCCGGAACCGAGCAGGTAGGGTGTGAACGTGGCCGTTCTACGGGCGGGAGCGTCGAACCCCTCGAGTACGCCGGCGCTCGAGACGCGGAAGACGTTGAACTGCCGTGCCACCGGCGACCAGAAGGCTTCTTCGCTCTTGCGCCGGATCCGGCGCGCCACGTTGAAGCCCCACCTCTGCGCACCGCCGGAGCCGTAGCGAAGTGTAGAGAACGGAATGCGGAACTCGGCGTACCAGCCCTCGCCGTCACGGGTCGTCGCCACCTGCCAGCTGCCGTCCCAGTTGACGTTGAAGCCAGCTCCGGAGCCCGTCTGTTGCCGGTTCCCTCCTCCCCGGCCCCTTCCGCCCTGCCCCTCACGCGTGATCTGTCCGTCGTACTCGATGCCGGCGGGTGTCGTGGCGAAGAGGAAGCCGTTTTGCCGATCCAGATACGTGTCGAAGAGCAGCAACAGCGCGTCCGAGTCCCTCAGATCGGCATCTCGGCGGGCCTCCCCGTACACGATGCCATCTGGGTCCCGATCGAAGAGCCAGGCTCCGATATAGACGGCCTCGTCGTCGTAGATGACCCGCACGTCGGTCCGCTCGCTGACAGGTTCTCCCTCGAACGGATCACGCTGTACGAAGTCCCCGAGCCGACTCGCTCCCGTCCACGAGGCGTCGTCCAATATGCCATCGATCGTCGGCGCTTCTTCCACGCGGGTGGCGTTCGCAACCGGTGCGCTGTTTTGGGCCACGAGTAGAACGGGCGCACCGATCGCGAGCCCGAGCGCCAGAAGAAGGAGAACGCGGGCCACGGTCGCGAGGATCGGGGTCATGTATGTGGGAAGTGTCAGGGCGTTTCGAGTTCGGCGAGGCGAGCGGTTACTTCATCGAGCTGATCGCGCACGGCGCGCAGTGACGTGCCACCGTCGGAGTCACGTGCGTCGGTGGACCGAAGCCAGTCGAAGACATCGCTCACGTCTTCCTCGAAGGCGTCGTGCTCCGCTTTCAGCGCGTCGAGCGGAAGCTCCGAGAGAGAGACACGCAACTCCTCTGATTTGCGGACCAGACGTCCCACGATCTCGTGCGTGGTTCGGAACGGCACGCCCCGACGAACCAGATAGTCCGCCAGATCCGTGGCAAGGAGTTGCGCGCTCATGACCTCGCGCATGCGCTCCGGAACAAACGTGGTGGTCTCCACGGCGCCTGCGACCGGAGGCAACGTGAGGTCCAGGGTATCCACGGTGTCGAAGAGCGCCTCCTTGTCCTCCTGCAGATCCCGGTTGTATCCCATCGGAAGGCCCTTCAGCAGCGTGATCATCGTCGTCAGGTTGCCTGCGAGGCGGGCCGACTTCCCCCGCGCGAGCTCCGCGACGTCGGGATTCCGCTTCTGGGGCATGAGACTCGAGCCAGTGCTGTAGCCGTCTGACAGCCGGACAAAACCGAACTCTACGCTCGAAAAGAGCACTAGGTCCTCGGAGAGGCGCGAAAGGTGGACTCCGATCATCGCGCCCGCGTACAACAGGTCACAGATCCAGTCCCGATCCCCGACGGCATCGATGGAGTTCTCGCTCACGCGATCGAAGCCGAGCTCCATTCGCAGCGCTTCACGGTCCACAGGAAACGGGCAGCCGGCGAGTGCACCCGAGCCCAGCGGCAATACGGCCGCGGCGTGCCCAGCGCGCTGCACTCTCTCGATGTCGCGCAGGAACGCAAACACGTGCGCGAGCGCCCAGTGTGCGGCGCGGATCGGCTGCGCTTGCTGGAGGTGAGTGTACCCCGGCATCACCAAGTCGATGCCTTTCTCCGCGAGCGTATGAAGCGCCCGGCACAGTCCTCTCAAGTGGCCTTCGATGCGCTTGGCGGCGGTCATGCCGTACGCTCTGACTCCCGTGGAGGACTGATCGTTTCGGGAGCGTCCCGTGTGGAGCTTGCCGGCGACATCACCGGCTTCTTCCCCGAGCATGCGCTCGATAACCGAGTGGATATCTTCTTCCTGCGCGTCCCCCAGGCCGTGTTCGGCGATCCGGGCTTCCACGGCGTCCAGACCGGAAAGGATGGCCTCGACCTCCGCGTCCGTCAGGACTTCGGCCCCAGCTAGCGCGCGTGCCCATGCCTTGCTTCCGCGGATGTCCTCGCGCCACAGGCGCTGGTCGACAGGCAAACTGAGGTTGAGCGGGACCATCTCGCGTGCCATCCCGCCCCGGAAGCGCCCCCCCCACAGGGAAGCGGGGACTCGGGGAGCGGGGATTGCTTCGGTCTGCCCGCCGTTCGGGACTTCGGTAGCGTCGCTCATGGTGCGCAGGAGGATACCTAGCCCCGGCACCCTCAACAACGCCTGCCGGGTGGCCGCGAACCGGCTAAAGCGCCCCGGCCTCGACGACCTCTGCGATCAGCTTGGAGACGGCCTGTTCACCGGTCGCGTCCTGGCCCGCCAGGCCCGCGGCGGCACGAATGGGCAGACCGAAGAGTCGGATGAAGCCGGCCGCGTCTGCGTGATCGTACGCGTCGGCATGGCCAAAGCTCGCGAGGTCTTCGCGGTACAGCGACACCGGGCTCTTCCTGGAGGTCACTGCGCATGAGCCCTTGAAGAGCTTGAGCTTCACCGAGCCCGTCACGTTCTTCGACAGAACGTCGGACATGGCCTGCATCGCTTCACGCTCCGGCGTCCACCAGCGGCCCTCGTAGAGCATGTCGGCCCACCGCTGAGCGATCTCGTCCTTGAGGCCTTCGGTGCGGCGGTCCAGGGTGATCGACTCGAGGTCCTTGATGGCCGCATACAGCAAGGTCCCGCCCGGCGTCTCGTACACCCCGCGCGACTTCATGCCGACGAGACGGTTCTCGACCAGATCGGCCCGCCCGACACCGTGCCGTGCGCCGACTTCGTTGAGTGTCTCGAGCAGCTGGACCGCGCCCATCGGCTCGCCGTTCACCGACACCGGGACGCCACCTTCGAAGGCGATCTCGACGTACTCGGCTTTGTCCGGTGCCAGCTCCGGCGCCAGAGTCCAAAGGAACATCGACTCCTCCGGCTCGAATGCCGGGTCCTCGAGGGGGCCACCCTCGTGCGAGACGTGCCAGAGGTTCTCGTCCCTCGAAAAGAGCTTGGTCTCGTCGAGGCCCTCGAGAGGGATGTCGCGCTCGTGCGCATACGCAAGCGCGTCCTCACGGGACTTCAGATCCCATTCCCGCCACGGCGCGATGACCTTCAGATCAGGGGCGAGCGCCGCGTAGCTGAGCTCGAAGCGGACCTGGTCGTTTCCTTTGCCGGTGCACCCGTGCGCAAGCGCATCCGCACCGACCAGCCTGGCGATCTCGACCTGACGTCGTCCGAGAATCGGCCGCGCCATCGCCGTGCCCAGCAAGTACTTACGGCCGTACACGGCGCCCATCTTCAGCGTGGGCCAGACGAAGTCCTCGACGAATGGCTGACGCAGGTCCTCACCGTAGAAGCCGCTCGCTCCGGTCGCGAGGGCCTTGGCCTCGAGGCCGTCCAGCCCGCCTCGCTGGCCGACGTCGCCGGCCATGCAGATGACTTCGGCTCCGTAGTTCTCCGTGAGCCAAGGCACGATGACGGAGGTGTCGAGCCCGCCGGAGTACCCGAGAACGACCTTCATGATGATTTCCTCAGACCGCGCATCGGTCGCGCGAGTAAAAAACCAGGGCCGGGGGTCGGAAGACCAGTCGCTTCCCGCCAAAGCTCTGGGGGGCACCTGCCCCTCACTGCCGCCCCCGGTCCCCTTTTTATCTTCAGGCTAGCATGCCCGACAGTGTCGGTCACGAAGAATAAATATTCATCGTGTATGCATTATGTCAAGACAGATGTTAGGCGAAGGGGCGTGCCATCTGTTCGAGGCGGGCCTGAACGGCCGGGAGGAATGCGGGCTGGCGCAGAATGATGAGAATGGTGTCGTCCCCGGCGAGCGTGCCCAGGACCTCGTGCCACTCTTCCCAGTCGATGCCGGCCGCGACGGTCTGCGCGCCGCCCTTCATGGTATGCACCACCAGGAGGTGGTCGACCCCCTCGGCGGACTGGAAGAGCGTGGGAAGCAGAGATTCCAACGACGGGGTGCTCTCCCACTCCTCCGGCACGGAATAGTGCGGCGTACCGTCGGCACCGGGCACCTTCACGAGGCGCAACTCACGGATATCGCGGGAAAGCGTGGCCTGGGTCACGTCGGTACCCTGCTCTTGCAGCAGCCCTCGCAGCGACTCCTGGCTCGTGACCCGATGGCTCTTGAGCACCTCGAGGATCTGCGCGTGACGGTGACGCTTGCTCACCTCACCGCCTCTTCGGCGAGGGTACGTACGCGCTCGGGCTCGAAGCCAGTGCTGCGCTCTACTTCCGCACCATCCCGAAAGATGATCAGAGTAGGGATGCTCCGGATGCCATACTTTGCGGCGACCTCAGGGGCCCGATCGGTGTCGACCTTGGCGACCAGGATCTTGCCGATGTGCTGGTGCGCGATCTCGTCCACCAGCGGTGCGACCATCTTGCAGGGCCCGCACCAGTCCGCGTAGAAGTCGACTAGGACGGGCACGGACGCCTTCAGAACGGTATCGTCGAAGTCGTCTTGCGTGACCTTCACTGGCCGGTCGAGTAGCATCGGCTTGCTGCATTCACCGCAGCTCGGACGGTCAGCAGCGCGCGCGAAGTCCACGCGATTCTTCGTGTCACAGAAGGCGCAGCGTATTGTGACGGGGCTCTTGGCTTCGGTCGTAGTCATGGACACTCCGCGAGAATTCGTTGCGCGAAACTATACCCCGATTCGTCGTGCTCGCCAACGACTTTCGGCGTTTCCACGGGGGCGACCATAGGGTGGCGGTAGCGTATGACAATCCCCATCATGCCGCCGTAATGAACGCACCGCGCTTCGACCTAGCCCGCTTCGCGCAGGCCCACGCCCGCATCGTCTCGGCGGTCCACAGGACGCCGATGCTGCGGTCACAGACGTTGTCCGACCGCGTCGGTGCGCCCGTGTATCTGAAGTGCGAAAACCTGCAGAAGACAGGTGCCTTCAAGGTTCGGGGTGCTCTTCACCGTCTGCTGCGCCTCAGCGACGAGCAGCGGGCGCGCGGGGTGGCGACGATCTCGGCGGGTAACCACGCCCAAGCCGTTGCATGGGCAGCGACAGCGGTAGGCATTCGCAGCCTCGTCGTGATGCCGGAGAAGGCGTCTCGAACCAAGGTGCAGGCCAGCCGTGAGTACGGCGCCGAAGTGATCTTGCACGGCGACGCACAGGCCGCCTTCACGAAGGTCCTCGAGCTTTCGGAGGAGCGGGGGATGACGTTCGTGCACCCCTTCGACGACGAAGAAGTGGTGGCCGGACACGGTAGCTGCGGCTTGGAGATCGTCGACCAGCTCCCGGACGTTCATACCATCGTGGTACCGGTCGGGGGCGGTGGGCTCTCCTCCGCGATCGCGGCGTCTGTCGCGGCCGCCAAGCCGGGCGTCGCGGTTTGGGGCGTCGAGCCAGAGGGGGCCCCGAGCATGCACCGTTCATTGGAGGCGGGTGAGGCGATCCATTTGCAGTCGGTCAGTACCGTCGCCGATGGGCTGGCTCCGCCGATGGCCGGTGTCCTGAACCACGCGCTTCTGGCCGCGCACGCTCAGGGCGTCGTGCTGGTGAGCGACGAGGAGATCATCAGCGCGCTGAGAGTGATCCTCGAGCGGACCAAGCTGCTCGTCGAACCGTCGGGGGCCGCGGCTGTCGCAGCACTCCTCGAAGGCCGCATTCCGGTGGAGCCAGAGCAACCCGTCGTCGCCGTGCTGAGCGGCGGCAACGTCGACCTCGCTTCGCTCGGCGAGCTCTTGTCTGAAGGGAATCGACTCGATGTGTAGGCTCGTCGCCTATCTCGGTGCGCCAGTGACGCCCGCGCACCTCGTCTTCGATGGATCGCACTCGCTCTACGAGCAGAGCTGGGCGCCCCAAGAACTGCTCTCCGGTACCATCAACGCGGACGGGTACGGGGTCGTCTGGTACACCGAGGGACGACCCGCCCGGTTGGCCGAGCTGCGTCCCATCTGGTACGACACCGACCTGCGCACCACGCTGTCGTCACTGTCCTCGAGCTGTGTGCTGGCAGGACTACGAAATGCTACGCCGGGAACGCCGCTCGACCGCTCGGGGGTGCCGCCGCTCGTATTCGACAAGTGGAGTTTCGTCTTGAACGGCTTCGTGCCGGAGTTCCGCTCGCGGCACATGCGTGCACTGCGCGCCGAGCTCCCGGACGACCTGTATTCCGAATTGCGGGGTTGCTCGGACTCGGAGACGCTCTTCCTGTTGGCGGTGGCGGCCGTTCGCGGGGGCGCGACGCTTCCCGAGGCACTTCAACGCGCGGCGAAGGTGGTCTACGACCGCGTAGGGCGAGAGACCGAAGCTCAGATGAACATGGTGCTGAGCGACGGGAACAGAATCGCCGCAGTGCGCAGCGGGACGGTGCTGGAGACGAACTCCCTGTACGTCGCGAAGCGCCCGCCGTTCGCGCCCAACGGCATAGTGCTCGCCTCGGAGCGTCTCGATCCGGGCGCAGTGTGGGAAGCCGTTGACGGACACAGTTGGATCGAGATCGGTCCGGACCTCGAAGTGCGCGGCGAGGGTCTGTTTTTCTAGAGGCGTCCCCAACGCTCACGGACCGCATAAGTCTACGGCATGGGCAGTCGGGCCTGCCGGGGGGGGCATACGTATGTGCGAGAGCAGAAGATACGTAGGGGACTCGTGGACGAGGAATACTTCGTCGACCGGGCTACGCCAGGAGCACCTTCACATCGTATTCTCGCAGCGCGCGATCGCGGCTCACGAGGGTGAGTCCCTCAACGCGGGCCTGCGCTACGAGCATCCGATCGAATGGATCCCGATGATGCAGCGGCAGCGCCCGCAGCATCTCCGTGTGGACGAGCCGCACTGGCAACTCCTCGAATCCGGACTCTCTCGCGGCGTCCACCACGCTTCGTGTCGTCTCGAGCCGCCCCAGGGAGCTCTTGATCGCGATCTCCCATCCCGTTACCGAGCTTACATAGACCTGCTGCGCTGCTCGGATCGCGCCGTCCGCCTTGTCTGAAAGCCGTGCTCCCTCATCCCACCAGATGAGCACATGGGTGTCCAGCAGGAGCCTCACTCGTCGCCGCCCCCGAAGAGGGCGATGAGGTCGTCCGGAAGCGGATCATCGAAGTCATCGCAGATACGCCACTGACCTCGACCCCGCCCGGGCTCGCGGAGAGCGCGGACGTCGTCCATCGGGACGAGACGAGCCTTCGGCTTTCCTGACTTGGTGATTACGATCTCTTCTCCGGCGGCGGCCCGCTCGACGAGCGACGAGAGATGTGTCTTCGCGTCGTAGAGGCTCACGGTCTCACGAACCACCAGATGCTTCTTCTTGTCCTTGACCATACGCAACCGTAGTCGATTTGACCAATGTGGTCAAATCCCATCCCGAACCAGACCGGTTGGGGCACGGAACGGTTCGACCGGGCCAGGCTTCGCCCGCGTCGCCAAGATCAGCGCGAAGAAGCCCTGTGAGTCCTCCACCCAACGCTCCACGGAGAGTCCGGCGTCGGAGAAAAGGCATTCGATGGTGGGGCGATCGTACTTGCAGCTGATCTCGGTTCGGATCGACTCGCCGCGTGCGATGCGAACCGATCCAGCGCCGTTGGGGAACTTCACGACTTGTCGGCTGCGCGCCTCGAGGTGCATCTCGATGCGGCTATGATCGGCGGCGTAGAAGGCTCGGTGCTCGAAGGCGTCGAGATCGAAGTCGGCTCCGAGCTCGCGATTGAGGACACGAAGCACGTTGAGGTTGAATTCTGCCGTGACGCCGGCCGCATCGTTGTAGGCCAGCTCGACCCTCTGCACGGTCTTTCTGCTACCTGGTCGGAGGTCGGCGCCCATGAGGAATCGGTCACCGGGCCGCAGCTGACGAGCGACCCTGCACAGGAGTCGCACGGCGCCGACGGGATCGAAATTCCCGATGGTGCTGCCCAGCAGAGCCAGCCAGGACGGTCGAGGCAGCGGCACCGAGATCTCGAGCGTCTCGGTGATATCCGCGACCTCCGGCTCGACCTGCAGGCCGTCATATTCGACTCGCAGGCGCCGCGCGGTGTCGTGCAAGAACTCACCGCTGACGTCGACCGGCACGTACAGCTTCCCGGTCTCGTATGCGCTCATCGCGTCGAGAACGATCCTCGACTTCTCCGCACTGCCGGCTCCCAGTTCAACGAGCGCGGCCGGGCGAAACTCATCCACCCAGATCGGCATCCATTGCTCTAGCAGGGAGCGCTCCATCCGCGTCGGGTAGTACTCGTCCAGGCGAGTGATCTGCTCGAAGAGTTCCGAGCCCCGCGTATCGTAGAAGTACTTCGGGGACAGCTCTTTCTGAGGAAGACGTAGACCGGCGAGCACGTCGGCGAGCATCACCGAGCGATCATGAGGGTCGCGCGGCACCTCCACGCTTCCCCGGGTCTCGGTCAACACCGAATCAGTCGTCTCGCGCACACCGCACTCCGCTGAAGATCTGCCTGCGGATGGGGTAGTCCCAATTGCGGAACGTGTTCCGAATCGCCCCGAAGCGCGTCGCCCACGCTCCGCCCCTCAGCACCTTGTACTCGTTGCCGAAGAAGACCTCCGAATATTCGGGGTACGGGAACGTCTCGTAGCCCGGGTATGGGCGAAAGTCCGTCGACGTCCATTCCCAGACGTCGCCGATCATCCCCCAGCATCCGATCGGCGAGACCCCCTGAGGATAGCTGCCCACCTTCGCCGGTTGGAAGAGCAGCGCATCGAGGTTCGCTCTCTCTCTACTCGGCACTACGTCGCCCCATGGGTAGAGCCGCTTCGTGCCGGTCCCCGGGTCCCACGAGGATGCGGCCTCCCATTCCGCTTCGGTCGGGAGACGCCTGCCCGCCCACGTCGCGTACGCCTCGGCCTCCCAGTAGCAGATGTGACAGACCGGGCTCGTGGGCGCGAGGCATATCGTTTGCTCCATGAAGCGCTCGTACCAGTCATCGCCCCGTCGCAGCCAGTACGCGGGCGCGACCAAGTCCGCCTCTCGCTTCCACGCCCACCCCGCGCCGGACCAGAACTCGCGACGTTCGTAGCCCCCGTCCTCGAGGAAGCCCAAGTACTCTCCGTTGGTGAGGGAATGCACGTCGATCCAGAACGCTTCGAGCGTGACCTCGTGCTCGGGCCGTTCGTTGTCGTATGCGAGCGACCGATCGTCAGTACCCAGCACGACAGTGCCGCCGGGGAAGCGCACCATGGTGCCCGGGAGCGGCGCGTCGGTCTCTACCGCCGGAGCCTCGCCGCGCCCCGGGGCAGCATACGGATCGCCCCGCTTGAGCTGAAGCGTCTGCAGGATCGTCTCGTTGTGCTGGTACTCGTGCTGCAGGACCATCCGGTATACGAACGAGTCACGGAGCAACGGTGCGTCGGCCCCGAGGTCGATCGAGGCCAAGCGTTCCAAGACCGTTCGGCGCACCGTGTCCAGGTAACCGAGACACTCGGACCGGCTCGGCATGGGCAGCTCATTCCGGAGCGCACGCGGATTCTCGAACGGATCGTAGATCCCGCGCAGTCCCTCGGAGCCAGTACTCCCGTTCACCATGTTCTCGACGAGCCACACCTCTTCGAAGTGTCCGATATGTCCCAGGTCCCAGACGATCGGGCTCATGAGCGTGTCGTGCTGAAGACGCAGGTCTTCGTCCGAGAGCACGCCCGTGAGCAGGAGTGTGCGGCTGCGGGCTTCGGAGAGGAGGCTCGAGATCTCGGCACTCGTGAGTCGGCGGCCGACGTGGAGATCCATGACGATGTATGGAGGAAGTGCGCGGGACGGGATAAGCTAACGATCCCCAACCTGATCTGGTTCCCAGTTGTAGCGAAGCCCCTGCCAGGCAGACGATGGTCGAAACCACTGCGGCACTCGAAGCCCACGACGTCAGCAAATGTTACGGTGACGTGCCGGCGCTCGCCGGCGTGTCGCTGATCGTGGCTACCGGTTCGTGCGTCGCACTGGTCGGTGAGAGCGGCTCGGGCAAGACGACGCTACTCCGCTGCTTCAACCGCATGGTGGAGCCGGATTCGGGGCGCGTCGTCGTGGGCGGCACCGACGTCTCGGCCCGCGACACGGGTGAGCTCCGCCGCTCGCTCGGCTACGTGCAGCAGGACGCCGGATTGCTGCCGCACTGGAGCGTGCTGCGCAACGTGGCGATGGTGCCGTGGCTGTGCGGCCGTACGGAGGCCGACGCTGTTGCGTCTCGAGCTCTGGACATGGTTGGCTTGCCCGTCGAGGACTTCGGAGACCGGTGGCCGCGAGAACTCTCGGGGGGTGAGCGACAACGCGCGGCGTTCGCCCGGGCTCTCGCCGGCGAGCCTGGCACTCTTCTGCTCGATGAGCCTTTCGGGGCGCTCGACGCGATCACCCGCGTCGACGTGCAGCGGACTTTCGCCCGTCTGCGAGAGGAGATGCGGATCACGGTGCTGCTCGTGACGCACGACCTGCGTGAGGCCTTCGAGCTCGCCGACGAAGTCGCGGTGATGCGCGCCGGCCGGATCGAACAGGTCGCGACACCGGCCGAGCTGCGCGCGACCCCCGCAACGCCGTACGTCCGTGAGCTGCTCGAAAAGGCGGGGGTGGCATGAAGCGAGGCATGCGTGCTCGGCTCGTCTGCACATGGCTGATGGCTGTGTCTTTCTTCCCGGGTGCTGTGCGCGCGCTCGGGGCCCAGACGGATCGCTCCATCGTGGTGGCCACGAAGCCGTTCGCGGAGTCGTTCATCCTCGGTGAGATGTTTGCCCAGCTGCTGGAAGCGCGGGGCTTCGCTGTGGAGCGACGACCGGGCCTCGGCGCGACCCAAATCGCTTTCGACGCGCTACGCCGGGGTGACATCGACGTGTATCCCGAATATACCGGCACCGGGTTGCTCGCGATCCTGGGGGAAAACCCGCCACCCACGGGTGAAGAGGCGTACAGACGCGTCGCCGAAGCCTTCCGCGCCCGATGGGGCGTGCGCTGGCTGCCGCCGCTCGGGTTCGAGAACACATACGCGATCGCGGTACGAAGCTCGACCGCCGACTCGCTGGGCTTGTCCACGCTCTCGGACCTGGCCCGGGAAGGGGGAGTGTTGATCGCTGGCTTCAGTCCGGACTTCATTGGCCGGGCGGACGGCCTTCCTGGACTGCGAGCCGAGTACGGCTTCGAGCCGCGGGAGGTGAGAGCGCTCCTGCAGGCCGTGAAATATCAGGCGCTGGAGGCAGCGGAAGTCGACGTCATAGACGGATACGGAACGGACGGACAGATCGCGCGCTACGGCTTCACCGTTCTGCGAGACGACCGCCAGTTCTTCCCGCCCTACGACGCCGCGGCGCTCGTCGGCTCGAGCCTGGCCGAGGAACGGCCGGCGGCCCTCGCCGCGCTGACCGAGCTTTCGGGCCGTCTCGACGAGGCGACGATGAGGGAACTGAACCGCCGCGTCGAGGTCGACGGTGAGGATGTCGGCGCCGTCGCGCATGATGCGCTTTCGGTGCTTGGGCTGGTCGGCCCTGGGGGCAGGGTGGAGTCCGGTTCGGTGGGACGAGACGGTTCGCTGCTCGCTTACCTCTGGTCCCGACGAGCCGAGACCGCTGGGCAGGCCCGGAGACATCTGCTGCTGGTCGCGCTATCGATGATCGCGGGCATCCTGGTGGCGGTGCCGCTCGCGCTGTTCCTGGAGCGGGTGCGCGCAGCGGCGGAGGGTACGATCCGGGCGGTCGGGCTGCTGCAGACGATCCCGAGCATCGCGCTGCTGGCGTTCATGATCCCGTTCCTCGGCATCGGCGTGGCACCGGCCGTGGCGGCGCTCTTCCTGTACTCGCTCCTCCCGATGGTCCGGAACACCTACACTGGCGTCCGGGATGCCGACCCGGCCGCGGTGGCATCGGCTCGCGCCCTCGGCATGAGCGAGCTTCAGCTGCTCCGATACGTCCGGCTCCCGCTCGCGGCGCCCGTAATCATGGCAGGCGTTCGGACCGCGGCGGTGATCAACGTCGGCACGGCGACGTTGGCCGCCTTCATCGGTGCCGGGGGACTCGGTGATCCGATCGTGGCCGGGCTGGCGCTCTCGAACACGCACATGATCCTCTCCGGCGCCATCCCAGCGGCCGTATTGGCTCTACTCGTGGATGGCGCGTTGAGCGTCGCCGAACGCTCGGTGACGCCTCGGGGGCTGGGCTAGCGCTCGCCCAGCTTCGCGAAATCGCTGCCTGCCGGCTCCTGGAAGGCACGCAGCCCGAATTCGGGCAAGAGCGCGAAGAGGTGATCGAAGATATCGCTCTGCAGCGCTTCGTAGTTCGCCCATGCGGTGTCGGTCGAGAAGCAGTAGAGCTCGATCGGGATGCCCTGGGAACTCGGCGCGAGTTGGCGCACGATCAGCGTCATGCCGTCGTGGATCATCGGGTGCGCCTTCAGATAGTTGAGCACGTACGCGCGGAACGTCCCGATGTTGGTGAGCCTGCGTCTCTCCGGAATCGAGTCGGGATCCTCGCCCTCTTTGGACGCCGCATGTTCCGCGAGCGTCCGCCGCTTTTGCTTCATGTAGTCACGCAGCACTTCGTAGCGCGACAGATGCTCGATCTCCTCGTCTGTGAGGAAATGGACCGTGTTGACGTCGAGGTTGATCGCACGCTTGATGCGCCGCCCACCGGACTCGCTCATGCCTCGCCAGTTCTTGAACGACTCCCCGATGAACTTGTACGTGGGGACGGTCGAGATCGTCTTGTCCCAGTTCTGGATCTTGACCGTGTGCAACGCGATGTCGATGATGTCGCCGTCGGCATTCGACTGTGGTACTTCGACCCAGTCCCCGATCCGGATCATGTCGTTCGACATGATTTGGATGCTCGCCACCAGCGAGAGGATCGTGTCCTTGAACACGAGCATGAGTACCGCAGTGAGCGCGCCGAGCCCGGAGAGGAAGGCAACGGGCGAAACTTGTGCGAGCACGGAGATGACCACCACTCCGGCGGCGATGTACGAGACCAGGCTGACGACCTGCAAGTAGCCCTTGATCGGGCGGCTCTTCGACTCCGAGTACGACTCGTTGTAGATGTCGTTCGCGGCCTCCAGGAGCGAGGCGAAGGCCACCGCACCCGTCACGACGATGAACGCGATCGAGATGCGCTGCACCAGCGTCGCCAAGAGGATGAGAGTGGCTGGCGTCGTGGTGAGGATGTCAGGGTCCGTAACGCTCGCGATGTCGGCCGACGTGACGCCCACCGCCAGGCGGATCCCGTAGTACGCAATGACCGCGGGCACTGCGTGCGCGATCCGGGCGAAGACCTTCCTCTCGATGATCCGGTCGTCCCACGTCGACTTGGTGCGAGCGGCGACCCGGCGCACGGTACCCTGGATGATCCTCGTCGTGAGCCAATCGGAGAGTCCCATGACTGCGACGAGGATCAGGAGACCTGCAATCAAGCTCAGCCAGTTGTCTGGAAGGCCGGCCATTTTTCGTCCTCCGTGCGGTAGGTCGGATCAGCGAGACTCGCCCAGGTGCTCGGCCATGAGATCGAGCGCCAGTGTCGTGATTCGGACGAGATGCGCATGCGCGCGGTTTCCATTGGTGAGCAGCGCGATGCCGAGCCCCCGCGTGCGGTTTCCGGACACGAACGCGGTGTACCCCGGCACGCTGCCCGAGTGCGCGAAGTACGCCTCATCGCCGCTCGTGGACGTCCACCAGGTCAGGCCGTACCCGGGCTTCTCGTAGCCCCAGCCACCACCCATGCCCTGACCCGCGAATTGCTCGTACTGGAGCGTATGCATCTCGTCGAGCGTCCGCGGCTGAAGGATCCGTGTCCCACGCCAGGAGCCGTCCCCGAGGTTGAAGCGCACCCACTTCGCCTGGTCGTGGACCGTGCCGTACACGATGCCGGCGGGCCAGACGTTCGCCTTGAGGCGCTCGGTGGCGACGTTCCGCCCGGTCGAGGAATCCAGCACATAGGGAATAGCGAGCCGCTCTTCCATCTCCGGAGGGAGATCGAACGCGGTGCTGCCCATGCCGAGCGCACCCCACACGTTCTGTCGGATGTATTCCTTGTACGGCACCCCGCTGTGCTTCTCGACGAGGTAGGCGACGAGCGAGTACGCCATGTTCGAGTAGACGACGGCCCGTAGGGGCGGCGTTGCCGCGCGCAGCGAGTCCGTCAGATACGTCTCGAGCGGCAGCGGCGCCGTCTCGCCCCACACCAGATGGGGTCCGAAGTCTCCTGGCAGTCCCGAGGTGTGCGTCAGCAGGTGGCGGAACGTGACCGGGTCGCTCGCGTCTTCCCCGCGGATCTCCATGCCGCCCAAATGGAACCGTACCGGGTCGTCCAACTCGAACTTGCCCGCCTCCATCTGCTGGAGCAACGCGACCGTCGACTGAGCCTTGAAGGTCGAGCCGATGAGGTAGACGGTGTTCGTCGACGCGGGCGTGCGCGCCCAGAGGTTCGACTCCCCGTAGGCCGCGCTCCAGAGCTCTCCGTCCCGGTCGGTGAGCGCGATCGCGATCGAAGGGATCGATCCATCGAGCATCGCACGCCGGATCTCGGGCTCCAGCGCAGCAATGACGCGCGCGAGCTCGGGCCCGGCCGGCGGAGCGATCTGGGCGTCCGCGGAGGTCGGCAGCGCCATTGCGGTCGCGACAGCCGCGACGCCGAACGCCACGAGCGAGGTGCCGAAGCGAGCATGTGTTCTCATCGCCTGTTCTCCTTCCCAGCCCCGTACAGTACATGACCCGGGCGAGCACCGGTGTGGGTCCCTTCAGGATGGCGCGACCACGATCGCGCGACGCATAGGTTCTCTTGCGTGGAGATCGGTGACGATGCGAGGATCGGAGAGAGCGGGGGCGCGGTCAAGCTAGGTCGCTGACACACGTTGCCGTTCGCTCGACGTCGCGCGTATCATCGCCGCCATGAACATGCGTAAGGCGTTTCGTCGCTATCTCCTTCCCGGGTTCGTCTTCCAGTCGGTCGTGATCGCGGGTGGATACGGGACCGGCCGTGAGCTCGTCGAGTTCTTCCTGAGCGAGGGGCCGCTCGCAGGGCTTTACGGGATCGGCGTCACCACTGTGATCTGGAGCGCGGTCTCGATGGTGACCTTCGAGCTCGCCCGCATGTGGGGCGCATTCGACTACCGCCGCTTCTTCCAGGGGCTGCTCGGGCGCGGCTGGTGGCTCTTCGAGGTCTGCTACATCGGTCTGCTGCTGATCGTGCTCGCGGTCGTCGCGGCCGCCTCGGGCGCGATCATCGAGCAGACGTTCGGTCTGTCCTACTGGATCGGGGTCGGTGCCGTGATGCTGGCCGTGGGAGCGCTGGTCTTCGGCGGCAACGATGCCATTGAGCGCTTCTTCACTGCGTGGTCGTTCGTGCTGTACGCCCTTTACCTGGTGCTGCTCTTCTGGTGCTTCCAGCGCTTCGGGCCGCTCATTTCCGCGAACCTGACCGCGGAGCCCCTCGGCACTCGGTGGCTCTGGGCCGGACTCAGCTACGCGGGCTATAACCTCGCCGTTATCCCTCCGGTTCTGGCGACGCTGAGGCTGCACGAGAGCCGCAAGGAGACTTTCATCGCGGGAGCGCTTACCGGACCCATTGCGATGATCCCCGGTCTGCTCTTCTTCCTCGCTACGGTGGGTCAGTACCCTTCCATCTTGGACGCGACGGTGCCTGCCAACGTGCTGCTCGAGCTCCTCGGGTCCCGGGCCTTCCAGGTTGCGTTCCAGGTCGTGCTCTTCGGCACCCTGGTCGAGACGGGGGCGGGTCTGATCCATGCGTTCAACGAGCGCCTCTCCGGATATCGGTCCGACGCGGGCGCCGAGCTGCCCCGCTGGGTCCGGCCCGCCGTGGCACTCGGCCTACTCGCGTTGGGCACGTTCATCAGCCGATTCGGTCTGATCGACCTGATCGCGCGAGGGTACGGGACGCTCACGATCGGATTCATCGCGGTGTACGTCGTGCCGGTGCTCACCCTCGGCGTGTGGAAGCTCCGCCGCCCTCTCCAACCCAACGGTCCACCAACACCGACGTCGTGACCTGACCCAGGAGGTTCGTGGTGCTCCTGAACATGTCGGGGATTCGATCGATGCCGAGCAGGATCGCCAGACCCGACAGCGGGATGCCCACCGCGTCGAGCGCGGGTGCCAGGGTCATCACCCCGGACGAGGGTACCGGCGCGACGGTCAAGGAAACCAGGAACGTGGCCAGGATGGCACCGCCCACGGCGGTCAGGGGGAAAGGCACCTCGTAGAGGTGGGCTAGGAAGACGATCGCCGTCCCCTGGAAGAGCGCGCTTCCCGCCCGGTACATCGACGCGCCCAAGGGAAGGACGAGATCCGCCACGGCATCCGAGACTCTCAGGTTGCTCTTGGCCTCGTCGAGCGTCACCGGCAGCGCCGCGACGGTGCTCGTGGTCGAGAACGCGATCGACGCAGCGCCGAACGCGCTCGTCACGAACTTCACAGGGCTGACGCCTCCGACGACATATAGGAGGGGCAGATACAGAAGCGTGATGTAGATCGCGAGGCCGACGATCACGCTCACCACGAAGACCGCCAGGCTTTGCACGAGGCCCCACCCTAGCTGGGCGGTCACCGGGGCGGCCAGACCGAACACCCCGATGGGGGCGAGCCAGAGGATCCACCACACGAGCTTGATGAGCGCCGCGCTCACGGCGTCGGCAAGCTTCACCAGCGTACTGCGATGCTCGTCGCTCAACGCGCCCGTGGCTGCCGCGAAGAGCGCGGTGAAGACGATGAGCGGGAGCAGTTGGCCGGCGCTCGCCGCCGCGAAGGGGTTGCTGGGGATGAGGTTCACCAGGAAGTCCACGAAGCTCGGCAGCTCCGCCGTTTCCTGCGCGGCCACCGCGGGTGCGGCTATGTCTGGCGCGAAGCGGAGCCCAAACCACATGGTCCCCATCCCGATCACGATCGCCGGGAGGACCGTGATCCAAAAGAAACCGAGCGTGAAGCCGCCGAGCCTCCCCAACTTTCGGGGATCTCCCAGTCCCGCTACGCCGGTGAAGATGACGGCCATCACTAGCGGAATCACGACCATCCGGATCGCGTTCATGAATGCGGTGCCGAGCGGCGCCGAGCCGGCGGCGATCGCCATCAGGAGTTCCGAACCGGTCGCCGCGGCGAGCAGGCCTGTTCCGAGTCCGAGAGCCAGGCCCAGAGCGATCAGGATATGGAGCATCGGTCAGTACGATGTGTGGGCGAAGGTTGCACGCGGACGAGTCGAAGGATGCTCATGATACCGACGACCGGGCCGAGGGCGAGAAAGGCGAAGGCCCACCGCCATTCGACGACCTCGACCATGGCCGGCACGGCCTGGATCGTGACCATGGTCAGCAGAAAGCCTGCGGAGGTCTGAAGCATCAGAGCGGTGCCGACGGAGTCGGGCGGCGCGACCTCCGTGACCATGGCGCTGAATTGAGCCGAATCGGCGACCACGAAGAAGCCCCAGACCCAGGTCAGCAGCGCGAGCAGGACGAACGGGCCGTCGAAAGCGAAGCCCGCGACGACGCAGCAGACCCCGCTGACCGTCATCGCAAAGTTCACGACACGGGGTCGACCCACCTTGTCCGCGGCAACCCCGCCCCAGACGCAGCCGAGGCCGCCGGCCGCGATCGCGCCGAAGGCGACCAGGTCAATGGCGGGCTGGGAGACGCCGGCTCCGGCCGCCGCCACCAGGAAGGCCGGGACCCATGTCCACATGGCGTACAACTCCCACATGTGACCTAGATAGCCACCGGTCGCGAGCATCGTCGGACGGTGCCTGAGCAGGCGGGCTACGCGTGTCCATTCGAAGGCGCGCCGCGGGAACGGATACGGCCCGTCCCGGTAGCCGACCGCCATAAGAACGGCGGCGGCAAGCCCGGCGATCGACGCGCCCGCGACCACCGCGGTCACGGTCGGCCCGCCGAGAGCCTTCAGCAGGTACGGGGTCGCCTTCCCCACCGTGAGAGCCCCCACAACCGTCCCGATGGCGAAGCCGCGTGCCGATCGGAACCACGTGGAGATCATCTTCATGCCCGGTGGATACACGCCGGCGAGGAAGAAACCGGTCGCGAAGCGTGCCGCAAGCGCCAAGCCGTAGCCCGGCACCACGAGAAGGAGGGCATTTGCTGCGGCGGCGAGCAGTGCCGACGTAGCGAAGTAGGCCCGCGAGGAGAGTACGTCGGCGAGGTTCAGGAGCGCACCGACCGCGGTGCCGGCTACGAAGCCGAGCTGCACGACGGTGGTGAGCCACCCCACCTGACTCGCGGTGAGTCCCCAACGCTGCTGGAGCTCGGGGCCTAAAGCGGTCGCGGTCATCCACGCCGATAGCGAAAGCATCATCGCCACCGAGACCAGCACGAGCGTGCGCCAACGCCGGGGGTCGGCGTCGGTGAGCGACATCGAAGATTCCGTGGAGCTCGTTGCCACTACCGGATGAGCTGCTTCAAGACGAAGAACACGTTCGCGGGCCGTTCAGCCAGACGACGCATATACCACGGGAACCACCCGGAGCCGTAGCTGAGCAGCACGCGCATGGCGTGCCCCCCGCGTGCCAGTCGCCCCTGCTGAGCCCGATCGATGCCGTAGAGCATCGCGAACTCGTAGCTGCCCTTCTTCAGGTTGAGCTCATACGCCAGCCGAGTCGCTTCACCGACGATGCGCGGGTCGTGCGTACCGATGACGGGACGTCCCTTCCCTCCGCTCGCTCGAGCGCGCAGGAGCATGCCGGTGAGTCGGACGAAGTTCTGGTCGACATCCGTTTTTTGGGGATAGGCGACGCTGGCGGGTTCGTCGTAGGCGCCCTTCACCAGCCGAATCGAGGGGTCGAGCGGCAATAGCGCTTCCAGGTCTCCCCTCGTGCGGTGGAGATACGACTGGAGGCAAAGCCCGACGTCGCGGTGTTTCGGGAGGACGCTCTTGAAGATGTCGAGCGTTGCGTCTACACGACCGGATCTCTCCATGTCGATCCACACGGGTGCCGTAGACGCCTCCAGAAGCCGAACGATCCGCTCCTGTGTCCGGTCTACGCTGAAGTCGAGCCCGAGCTGCGTCGGCTTGACGGAGATCTCCACATCGAGGCCGCGCTCGCTGATGGCCCTCAGGGCCCCGAGGTAGTGCTCGAGGACCGCGTCGGCTTCTTCTTCGGTCTCGACGTCCTCGCCGAGCAGCGTCGCCGTGCCAGTGATCGAACTGTCGGCGAGTCGGGCCGCCTCGTTCAGCGCTTCGTCCAGCGTCTCACCTGCCAGGAAGCGCCGGGTCGCACGTCGTACGAAGGCGTATTGCGGGAGCCGTTCCGCGAGCAGAGGGTTCGTGGAAGCCCAGAGCAGCGCTTTACCGATCATCGACTTCAGTTACCTCCGAACGGTGTGTAACCCGCCGCCTGTAGCGCTGCCTTGTAGGCGGCGACGGGTCCGTCCGAGATCGCCGCGAGCTCGTTTTCGATGGTGTCCGCGGCTGCGCTGGCCTGGTTCATCATGTGGATGGTGTTCGGAGAGGGCCCACCCGTCTCACCCGTGATGCGTCCCATCGGCCGGCCGATCAAGTCGGCCACGACGTCCCCACCGCACCGACCCTGACACTCGGGACCGGTAAAGAGCCTCTCGTTCAGCGCCTGGAGCTCGCCTTGCAGCGTTTCACCCTGCTCGCGCAGCGCGTCGGCGTCCTCTTCGAGCGTCTCGAGCACGGTCTCGACGGCGCTCAGTAGACGCGTGAGCTCCTGACGCGCGTCGTCCTCTCGTTGGCTGATCGCCGACATATCGAGCAACGCGTTTCGCTTCGCGACCAGGTCGGCCGTGCTGACTGGGTTCCGCGGGTCGCCCATCACTATGAGACCGGTCACGGAGGTCAGGTCTCCGACGGTCACAGCGACCTGATACGTGCCCGGGAAAACCGACATCTGGCGTGGAAATACCGCCTCGTCCGAGTCTCCTCCCGGACGCAGGTCCCATACGAGGCGGTTCGCCCCAGCGGTTGCTGATAGGGAGCGCGAGTAGACGAGCATCCCCTCGTCGTTGCTGATCGCCACATCGGCATCTCCACCCTCGGCGGTCCAAAACGTGAGGATCGCGCCGTTCGCCCGAGTCTCCGCCTGCTGCATGGCGTGCCCGGTGGAGCGGTAGCCGATCGCGTCCGCGATGCTCAGGTCATACGCCGGCGGCGGGCCGAACACGTGCACCGTGGCGCCACGGATCGAGGGGTCCTCCGCCAACTCACGCAGCGGCCGAATGTCGTCCAGCACGATCAGCGCTCGGCCGTGCGTCCCCAGCACTAGGTCGGCGTCGCGCGGATGCACTACCAGGTCGCGAATGGGGACGGCGGGCACGCCCGAAGTGTATTTCTCCCAGCTTTGCCCTCGGTCGAAGCTCACGCGCAGCCCGAACTCGGTGCCCAGGAAGAGTAGGTTCGGGTTCTCCGGATCCTCCTCGATGGCGTGCACGAAGCCGGCTATAGCGGGTGAGCTCAGTGACGTCCACGTCGCCCCGTAGTCCTCGGTCACATACACGTGCGGTGTCCAGTCCCCGCGCCGGTGGTCCTCTGCCACCACGTATGCGCGACCCGGCTCGTGCTTGGATGGTTGCACGTCCGGGATCCAGATGCCGTGCGGGAGTCCCACGATGTTGTCCCGCACGTTTTGCCAGTTCTCTCCACCGTCTCGCGTGATCTGAACGTTACCGTCGTCGGTGCCGACCCAGATCAGGCCTCGCTCGAGCGTGCTCGGGCCGATCGAGATGATCGTGGTGTGCATCTCCGCGCCCGATGCATCGATGGTGAGCCCACCGCTCACCTCCGCCCGCTGCTTGAGCGGGTCATCCGTAGTCAGATCGGGCGAAATGATCTGCCAGCTCCGACCCTGATCGCTGCTGGTGTGAAGGAATTGGCTTCCCAGGAAGATGGTCTCCAGGTCGAGCGGGTCCCATGTGAGGCCTGCGTTCCAGTTGAAGCGGAGCGCGGTACCGTCGGGGTGCACCGGCCGAATGCCACGTCGCGCGCCGGTATTCTTGTTGAAGTGCTGCAGGTTCCCGCCCTGGGACATCGAGTACCCGAAGTTGTCGGGGTCTCCACGATCGGGCATCACGCTGAAGCCGTCACCGCTGCCTACGCGCCGCCAGTGGGCGTTCAGGATGCCCTTGTTCTCCCATACCGTGCTCGGACCGTACCAGGAACCGTTGTCCTGGAGGCCTCCATAGATGTTGAACGGCACCGCATCGTCGACGGTGACGTGGTAGAACTGACCCAGGGCGAGGTTCTCTACGAAGCGCCAGCTGTCTCCGCGGTCGTAGCTGAGCGCGATACCGCCGTCCTCGCCGAGTATCATGCGACGCGGATCTGCCGGATCGATCCACAGTTCATGCACGTCCCCGTGCACGATCTGGCTGGACACCAGCGTCCTCCAGTTGCGTCCCTGGTCCTCACTTACGTCGATCGAAGACTGCAACCGGTACAGCCGGTTCTCGTTCCTCGGGTCGATGCGCAGATCCGCGTAGTAGAAGGGGCGCGGGTTCACCCTGGGCCCGTCATCGATCGTGCTCCACGTGCGTCCCCCGTCCGCCGATCGTACGAGCTCGGACCGGGTCGCCTCGATGATCGCGTAGACCACATCCGGGTTCGACCGCGAGATCGCTATGCCGATCCGCCCTAACTCACCCTCGGGGAGCCCGTCGTCGGCAGACAGCTGCCTCCAGGAGTCTCCGCCGTTGTAGGTCACGAAGAGCCCTGAGCCAGGGCCACCCGACTTGAGGTCCCAAGGAGTGCGCCTGAACTCCCACATCGCCGCGAAGAGCTTGTCCGGGTTCGACGGGTCCATGACCAGATCCGCGATGCCGGTACGCTCGTTCTGCCACAGCACGCGATCCCAGGTGCGGCCGCCGTCGCGCGTACGGTACAGCCCGCGTTCCTGACCGTCCGACCACGCGGGTCCCATGACGCCGACGTACACGATGTCCGGGTCCGTCGGGTGCGTCAGGATCCGGTGGATGCGCTCCGACCGCTCGAGCCCCATCGACCGCCACGAGCGGCCGCCATCGATCGACTTGAAGAGGCCCCGCCCGACGCCGGCGCTGTTGCGGGGATTCCCCTCGCCCGTACCGACCCACACGATGTCTGGATTGGGCTGGAAGAGCGCGATCGCGCCGATGCCCAGCACGTCTTGCTCGTCGAACACGGGGTTCCAGGCGATCCCGCCATCGTCGGATTTGAAGAGTCCACCCGTGGACGAGCCCACGTAGATGATGTTGGGGTCGCTGAGCACGACCTCGACATCCGCTACGCGACCGCTCATGCCAGCGGGCCCGATTTCGCGGGCGCGCATGGCGGCAAACGGATCCGAAGAATCTTGCGCGCCCAGTGGGAGCGCGGTCATTGCCAGGGTTACGAAGGCAATAATGCGGCCGGGCTTCATGAAACGACTCCTGTGTATCTCGAAGCGGCCGACCCACGCGGGCCGACCCCGCCCCAGATTAGGTGGGCGCCAGCGAGCAGGCTACCCGTCCGCCGCATTCAGTTCCCACCTCGCACTCGAGGGTGGAGACCGGCACGCTGCTCTTCCCCCGGCATATGAGGTGGTGGCGCCAACCGTGCTACCCGAGTCAATTGGGGTAGACCGCCCGGATCGAGGGGCCACATGGCAGCTAACGCAAAACCGCGCGACGTCGTCGTCCCCTGCGTTCAGGGACACCGCGTCCGTCTGGGACGTGGGCGGCGTTTTTGGCGTTCGGCGCGCTGCCCGGTCTGTAGGTCCCCGGTGGACCCGACGAGGCGGCACCGACTGGTTCGTTGGACCGCGAATCTTCGAAGGCCGGCGAGCCGGTCCACGATAGATCGTGGCCTCTGGTGGGGCACGGCGGTCTACTCGGGCGTGACGCTCTTGGCGCTAGCGATGATCTGGCTGTGGAGTGATCTCTGGTGGCCGGCGACCACCCTGCTGTTTGGCCCTCGGTGGGTCCTGCTGGTTCCTTTGATGGGATTGGTGCCTTTGGCGTTGCGCCGGGATCGGGCCATCACCGTACCCCTCGCGGTCATCGGAGTCTTGCTGCTCGGGCCGGTGGTGGGGCTTCGGACGGGTTGGCGCGATCTGCTCCGGTCGGAAGACCCGGCCGGAGATCTCCGGGTGGCGAGCTTCAACGTCGCCGGCGGCGAGTCGATCACTAAAGGGCCGACGGCACTCATGCTGGAATGGGACACCGATCTCGCGGCCTTTCAGGAGTGCCGGGGGGCGTTTCGGGAGGCCGTTTCGTTCCTATCCGACTTCCATACGGACGTGCGAAACGACCTCTGCCTCGTCAGCCGCTTCGAGATCCTCGAGGTGCGGCAGATGGAGCGAGAGAGCTTCCGACTGGCAGGGGGCTCGGCCCTCGTGATGACGTACGTTCTGGACATCGAGGGGGAGGAGGTCTACCTGACCAACCTCCACCTCGAGACCCCCCGGGCTGGACTCACCCTGATGCGTGAGGGCGACCTCGAACGTGGGATCGACCGGATGAGCGAGAAGTCGGCTCTGCGTGCAATCGAGCTTCGGGCCGCACGCGGCTGGGTAGGCCAGTTCGTCGGTCCGAGCCTGGTGGTGGGCGACTTCAACACCCCGGCCGAGAGTACGATCTACAGAGAGGTGTGGTCCGATTGGCAAAACTCGTTCTCGCTGTTGGGCCACGGACTGGGAGGCACGCGCTTGAACGGATGGATCCGGGCTCGCATCGACCACATTCTGGTAGACGACGACTGGATTGTCATCGGGGCGGAGCTGGGAAGAGACGTGGGCTCGGATCATCGTCCCATCCTTGCCACCGTCCGTCGGGATTGAAGGGCATTGGCACGTCATGGGCCCTCAGCTCCGAGCGCCGTCCCTCCAGCGTCGCACCTGTTCAGCGGCGATGTCCCGGCTGCCGAGCCCGAAAGCCAGCGCGACTGAGACCGCGACGGCGCCGAGCGAGAGACCGAACGCGAGCTCGATGATCCGCTCGCCCAGCCCCATCTGCCTGAGAGCCATTGCGCCGGCAAGCACCAGGATCGAGACCCGCGACGCGATCGCGAGTGTATCGGCCTGCCCGACGCCGCTGTCCCTTACAGTCGTGGCCGCCAGGCCGGAGAGCCAAAGGCCGATCCCGAAGATCAGGAGACCAAGCAGCACCTGGCCGCCGAACTCGATTAAACCCCTCAGAACCTCGTTCAAAGACACGAAACCGATCATGTTGGCCGCTTCGACGGTGGCCAAGACCATGATGGCCACCAGCGTCAGCGAGCCGGCGATCTCCGAGAGCGAACGTCCGCCCGGCCGGTCGGCGCCCTTGAAACCGAGCTTTGCCAAAACGCCGTCGAATCCAGCACTGGCCAGCACATTCGTAATGAGTCCGCTCACGAGCTTGCCCGCTACGTAAGCGATGAGGAGCACCAGAGCCGCCGCAAACAGGCCTGGAACCGTGTTCAAGATGCTGGCCAGCATGGCGCTCGCCGGGTTCGTGATCGCGTCGAGCTGAAGCGCGTTGAGAGACGAGATCACGACCGGGATCAGAATCAGGACGTAGAGCACGAGTCCGACGAGGTTCGAGACCTTCAAGCTCCCCATGCCCTCGATACCGAGTCGCTCGGGCAGCGAGTCCGCCCGTGCGGCGGCGAGCAGGTTCGTGACGATGCGCTGCACCAGACGGGCGACGAACCAACCGATGGCGAAGATCAGGCCAGCGGCCAGGAGATTGGGCAGGAAAGACAGAATCTGATCTGTGAGGCCCTGTACGGGTGCGAGGAGCCCCTCGATGGCCAGCGCGCCCAGAAACGCCGGAAGGAAGAGGAGAAAAACCAGCCAATACACGGCGTCTGCGAGAGTACGGCTGAGGGGTAGGCTACCGCCCTCCTCGAGCGTTCTCTCGCCCAACCTCACGTCGAGGTTCGCGGCCGACATGGCTCCGGACACGACGCGACGGAGTGCGGTGGCGACCACCCATGCCAGGATCAGAAGACCTGCCGCGCCGAGGACCCGCGGTGCGAACTCGGAGAGCTGCGTAAGCAGCGCGTTCAGCGGCTCGGTGATGAGGTCCAGCTTAAGCGCCTGAAAGAACGCGACCAGTACGAAGAGCATGACGAGATAGAAGACTGCCTTCCCGAATATGTTCTCGATCGGGAGTGCCGCTCCACGTTCTCCCCCGATCCAAGCCGCCAGGCGGTTGTCCAGCTCGGTACGATTCAGGACTCTGCGAACGACCGCAGCCAAAATGCGGGCGACCAGCCAGCCGCCGACAAGAATGGCCGTCGCGGCTGCCAGGTTCGGCAAATAGGTCCAAGCGGTTTCGAGCATCTGATTAAGACTCTCTTGCATCGGTCCGGCTCCTTTCTAGCTAATGGCCCGATTGACGGGTCGCACGACGCGTCAGGCAGGAGCCCGGCCCAAAACTCACATGGCGAGGGCTCCCGACCACCGGAGCATCCCGTACTGGGCCGATGTAACTTCAGTCCTCGAGCCCAGTCTATCGTGTGAGTCACCCCCGCGCGAACCGTCGCGCCACGCCGACAGGAGACCTCGAAGATGGGAAACCATTCAGTCGCCAAAGTCATCGAAATCGTCGGTACCTCGGACGAGAGATGGCCGAAGCCGCCGACACCGCCGTTCGCATCGCGAGTGACGTGACCCCCTGAAACGAGACCAGAGCGGACGTTCTGAAACGAACTTCTCTGTGCGCCTTACCGTTGGCTTCTTGGCAGTTTCTTCAATGTTGGCGCGGACTCGGGGGCGCCCCCGTGCTGCGTGGGCACGGGGGCGGCGGAGGTGTCTCTCCGATCAAGACGTCAACCCCGGCGGGCGCCTACCCGAGGCGCGCTACCGAACCTGGAACGTGATCGCGAAGCTCACCCACACCGGAACCGCCTCGTCGCGGTTCATCGCCGGGCTGAACCGGTATACGTCTGCGACACGCAGCGCCGCATCATCGAGCGCGGCGTGGCCGGACGACTGGTCGATCTGCACGCTTCCGACGGTACCGTCCGCCTCGATGAAGAAATAGACCCGAATGGTGCCCCCGATCCCGGCGTCCCGCAGGAGCGGAGGATACGCCTCTTCCATCGCCCGGACGACGTCCTGCCGATTCGTGATAGAAGGAGCTACGGTGTACGGTGTGAAGGTCGGCGCCTCCCTGATGTCTTGACGCTCGAGCGGCGCAGGTGGTTGTGGGGGCGGAGGCGGCACCAACTCCTCGACCAGCGGTGAGGACGGCTCCACCGGCTCGACTGGAGTCTGTGGGACGTCGTCACGCCACTCCGCCTCGACGACCTGCGTATCAGCAACGCCGTCGCTCTGGTTCATCCGGAACTCGAGATAGCTGCCGGTGATCAGCCCCGCGACCAACAGGGACAATACGGCTCCTTTGTTCATCATCCTCCCTCCTTCCGACTGAGTTCGGGTCACCAGCCCACGGCAACCTACGTCGGTCGCACCCGCTCGTACCAGCCTCTCGTGTTGGCAGTCCCCTCAGCCACCCGCAGATTCGGTCCCTGTTGACCCCCCTGCCTGGTGAGGGACACATTTCGAAATGAGGATCGACTTCATCGGCGGGACCATTCCACCTCCCGCGCTCGTCCTTTCAATCGCCGCCTTGACGGTTCCCGTCATCGGGGCGCTCCAGTTCCCGGAGCAACTCGGCGACTACGGCGCGTTGTTGTGGCTCACTGCGCTCCTGCCCGTATTCATGCTGGCCTACTACGGCGCTTGGCGGGGAATCGCCACCGCGTTGGCGGCCGGGATAGCGACGCTCTCCGTGACCCAGGCCGCGGTATTGCTGGCCGGGCGACAGGTGCCTGACATGCTTCTCGGGGTCGTGATCTCCTATGTCGCGATCTCACTTTGCGTCGGATGGCTAGCCGAATCGCTCCACCAGGAGCGCGCCGTGGTCGAGGACATGGCGTTCACCGATCTGCTGACCGAGCTGCCGAACCGCCGTAATGCCCACCTCTTCCTCGAGAACACGTTCGCCGCCGCCGAACGCGGGCAGCGACTCTCTCTCGTGCTCTTCGACCTCGACGACTTCAAGAAATTCAACGACAGGTTTGGACACGCGGCCGGTGACGTCGCACTTCGGGAATTCGGCGACATCCTCGAGCGCACGACACGTCGGATGGACCTGTCTGCTCGTTTCGGGGGCGAGGAATTCCTTTCAATCCTGACCTCGACGGACACCGAAGGCGCACTGATCTTCGGCGACCGCATCCGCGCCGTGCTCTCCGAGACCGACCTCAGACACGGAGATCGGCTGACCGTGAGCGCAGGTGTCGCCACATACGATCGCAGTATGCGTTCACCGGACGAGTTGCTGGCCGCCGCGGACCACGCACTCTACGAGGCGAAGAACGCGGGTCGGAACTGCTTGCGGCTCTTTGGCCACGGAATGACGGGGTCGGTGCTGGCCGCACACGACGCGCCTGAGGAGCTACTGGAGCGGGTGGGCGAAGAACCGGAAGACTGCGCGCGTGCCGGTGCCGACGTAGGAAAGAGTAGGCCGCCGCTGACGCTGCTTCCTCACCAGATCACGGGGTTCGGGAAGGGCCGCCGTGTGCTGGTCGTCGAGGACGACTATCAAGTCCGCAGTCTCGTCAGCAACTATCTGAAGAGCGAAGGCTTCGAAGTCCATCAGGGGGTCGACGTGCCCACGGGAATCCACGCCCTCTCCAAGGAGTACGACGTCATCATCACGGACCTACGGCTGCCCGCGACGCACGGCACCGAACTCATCGCCGCCGCGAAGTCGCGTTGGCCTATGACTCAGATCCTGGTGATCACGAGCCCGCACGACCCCAGGGTCGCGGCTGAAGCTTTGAGCGCGGGCGCCGATCGCTACCTGTTCAAGCCTTTCGGAATGCTGGAAATGCGGAGTCACTTGATCGATTCCTTGAATCGTCGTGACCGCATCGCAGAGCGCAACGCCAAGTCCGCCGAGCTGAGTGAGGACGCGCTCGGGCGCCAGACCGCGGTGAGGAAGGCGGTGCTGGAAGGGACCGCCTCGCTGATCCGGGCGGTCGAGGCCAGAGATCCGTTCACGGCTCAGCACGCGGCACGTGTCGCGGAGTTCGCCATGCGCGTGGCGACGAAGCTCGACCCCGACGAGAGTCTCATCGATCGGGAAGGACTCATGCTCGGGTGCCGGCTGCACGATATCGGCAACCTCGGTCTTTCCGACCGAGTGCTGAACAAGAAGGACCACCACGAGCCACACGAACGAGAGTCGGTGGAGCGGCATCCCAGCACCGGGCGCGCCCTACTGCGACCGCTTCTGGACGACGAGGTCGCGCTGGCGGTCGTCGGTTGGCACCACGAACGCTGGGATGGAAAGGGTTACCCCGATGGGCTGGCCGGCGCCGCCATCCCGCTCGCGCCGCGTCTGGTGGCGGTGTGCGATGCCCTGGATGCCATGACGAGTGACCGCGCCCATCGGCCGGCAATCGGTTGGGCCGACGCGATCGCCAAGATCGGTGATATGAGTGGCACCTGGTACGATCCCGACGTCGTCACGGCAGTACGTGCATGCGCGGAGGATCTTCACGCGATTTTCATGAAGTCCCACAGCGACACGGGGCCAGAATGACCGACCTCATGCTACGCACCGCAAAGCGCACGCACGCGTTTTCGGAGTCCGTGATCCGGCAGATGACACGGGTCGCTCAGGAACACGATGCAATCAACCTCGCGCAAGGGTTTCCGGACTTTCCCGCGCCCAAGCTGCTCAAGGACGCCGCGTGTGCGGCGATCCAGAACGACGTGAACCAGTACGCGATCACCTGGGGCACCGCGAACCTACGGCATGCGCTCTCGGAGAAATACGGCGCGATGTACGACCTCGAGTTCGACCCGGAGCGTGAGATCACGGTGACTTGCGGGGCGACCGAGGCGATGGCCGCAGTCATGCTCGCAACGATCGATCCCGGCGAGGAGGTCATCATCTTCGAGCCTTTCTACGAGAACTACGGCCCCGACGCCGTGCTATCGCAGGCGAGTCCGGTGTTTCTCCCATTGGAGGCGCCCGACTATCGGCTGGAGCGCGCGCGACTCGAGGCAGTCGTGACGCCGAAGACGCGTGCCATCGTCATCAATACGCCGAACAACCCGACTGGACGTGTGTTCGACCGGGAGGAACTCCAGGCGATCGCGGATATCTGCCGGGAGCACGACATCCTCGCGATCACCGACGAGATTTACGAGCACATCTACTACGAGGGTGAGCATCTCATGCTCGCGGCCTTCGAGGGAATGCGCGACCGTACGATCACCGTGAGTGGGCTCTCCAAGACGTTCAGCGTGACAGGTTGGCGCGTGGGAACGATCGTGGCTCCGCCGCATCTCACGGAGGCGATCCGGAAGGTGCACGACTTCCTCACAGTGGGCGCCCCTGCTCCGCTGCAGGAGGCATGCGCGGTCGGCATTCGTGAGCTCGGCGAAGACTACTACACTCAGATGGTCGAGGCCTACAGGGAGCGGCGTGGCGTGCTCGTCTCAGCGCTGCAGAGCGCAGGATTCGGCTGCACGACGCCCCAAGGTGCGTATTACGTGCTGGCGGACTTCAGCGGGATCTCCGATGAGGACGACACCACCTTCTCGAAGCGATTGACGAGCGAGGGCGGTGTCGCCCCCGTCCCGGGCTCAAGCTTCTACAGCGCTCCTGAGGGGGGGCGCTCTGTCGTGCGCTTCGTCTTTTGCAAGCGCCTCGAGACACTGCATGCCGCTGCGGAACGACTGAGAGCCTTTGCGCGCCCCTGAGCGAGACGGTCTTATTCGCACTACTGCTCGGGTCACACTATTCGGGTTCGAGCCAACCGAGGCGCTTGCGTCCATCCGACCGCGCGGACGTCGTTGGCGCGTCGGCGGAGCCGCCAGAACGATGGGCATCTTCCTCGTGATCGCGCCGGTCGCGGCCATCGTCCCACCCCACGCCCCTTGGGGGATCGGTGCGCTCGCAGTTGGCATCATCCTGGCGCGACGACGCATGATCGAACGATTCACCCTGATCGCCCTAGAGGGCACGTGCCCCAACTGTGACGAGCCCCTCAGGGTGAAACGCACCCGGCTTCGCACACCACACCCGATCACGTGTGAGGGGTGTCACCATCAGGCCTCCTTGAAAGTCCCCGCCGAGACGCTGGCCGCCGCCATGACGGACTGACTATTCGGGCGCCTCCCGCAACACGGGGAGGGGAGGCTTTGTCAGCAGGCTTCGACTGCCGAGGAGCCCCACGAGGACGGTAAGGCCGGCCACAACCGCCCAGATCGCGATGAGCGGCATCACGCGTGGGGCGTAGGTGAGTTCAAATACGTTCGGTACGACGACCGCGCCGGCGACTACCGCCAAGAGCAGGCCGCTGGCGCTGGCCAGTGTGCCGAGCGCCAAATACTCGGCAAATAGGACCGTCAGCACCTGCTTTCGGCTGGCGCCGAGTATCTTGAGCAGCGCACCCTCGCGGAGGCGTTGAACACGGGACGTGGCGAGCGCGCTGATCAGCACCAGCACACCTGCGAGCGCGCTGAACGCCCCTAGGAAGCCGACCGCCTGCCGGACGCGAGAGAGAACTGAGTCGATCGCCTCTTGGACCCGTGAGAAGTCGAGCGCCGACACGTTCGGAAACGCCCGGACCAGATCTCGCTGCACTGCAGCTCGCGCGCCAGGGTCCGCAAGCCGCGCCACGATCATGACGGTCTGCGGTGCGTCCTCGAGCCCCCCCGGCTCCAGAATCGCATAGAAGTTCGGCTCCATGCGGTTCCAATCCACTCGCCGGAGGTTCGTCACCACGGATGGGACGCGCATCCCCGAGATATCCCACGTGATGGTATCGCCGAGGCGGACCTTGAGGCTCTCGGCGACCCCCAACTCGAGCGAGAGCCGAGTAAGGCCCCCGGCATCGACCTCTTCGCCGTCTTCCTCCCCTGGAGTCCCGTCCCACCAGCGGCCGTGCACCAACGTCTCCGCGCGCCCGAGCTCGGCGCGGTAGCTGTTCCGGTATTCCCTTCTCAGAGCCCAGCCATCGGGGCGCCGTTCTCGTACGGTGTCAGCGCGCAACTCGTCCGGGCCCCTTCCGTTGATCGCCACGATCTTGGACGGGACCAGCGGTGCCACTTCTGCGCTGCTCCGGGCTGGTTCGGGCAGCAGGTCGATCACGCCCTGGACCTGGTCCGTCTGGACGTCGAAGAACAGAACGTTGGGTTGTCCCTCGCCAAACGACACCCTGAGGTCGTTGCGAATATTGCCCTCGACCTCGACGACTGTGCCGATGACGAACGCTCCGAAGCCCAATGCGAGCGTGACGGCCACCGTCTGGTTTCGAGGGCGAAAGAGGTTCGACACGCCCTGTCGGATCGGGTACGAGGCGCCTCGCGGAAAGAAACGGCGGGTCAGGCGAGTCAGCGACCAGCCCACGAGGGTCAGCACGCCGACCGCGACAGCGAGAGCACCGGCGAAGCCGAGTCCGAGCGTCGCCTCGGGCGCCTCGATGATGCACAGGATCAGCACGCTTGCCGCGAGCAGCGCGTAGGCACCGATCGTCAGCGGGTCAGCGCGTCGACGTGCGGGCTCGAAGTCCTGACGCAGCGCTTGCAGTGGGGACACGTCCTTCACCCCGAGCAACGGGATCAACGCGAAGATTAGCGCGACCCACACGCCGATTCCGAGGCCGGTGAGCGCGGAACCGAGGGAGAAGCGCGTGCTGACCTCCACCGGTAAGAAATCGGTCAGGACGAGGGGGAGCGTCTCCTGCACCAGGACTCCGAGCGCCACCCCCGCCAATGAACCCACGAGCCCCATGGCTCCAGCCTGGATCAGGTAGGCGAGGAACGCGGTCCATTGGCTCGCTCCCATGCACCGGAGCACCGCCACTCCCGGTCGCTTCTCGCGCACGTACACGTGGATCGAGCTCGCGACCCCGACCCCGCCGAGCAGGAGGGCCGCCAGCCCCACGAGCGCCAGAAAGCGCCCGAGGAATCGGATCCCGTTGGAGAGGCTCTGCGCCTGTTCCTCCGCGGTGGTGTAGCGCACCTGGGTGGCCGAGAAGAGGTCTCCGTACCGTTCCCGCAGCGCGAAGCGGTCGTCTCGTTCCGGCAACCGAAGGAAGACCTCATAGCGGGCCAGCGAAGCAAAGCCGAGCAACCCGGCCCGGGTCATGGCTTCCTGCGAGAGGTAAACCCGAGGTCCGATAGCGAAATTGAAACCGAGGTCCGTCGGCAGGTCAGCCACGGTCGCCGCAATCACCAGGCGAGCGCGGCCCACCACGAGCGTGTCACCCACGCGCGTGTCGAGCTGCGTGAGCACGGCGGGATCGACCAGGACTTCGCCCGGGCCGATGCCCCCGGTCCAGCGACCTGCCGGCTCCGTCGAGACGGCGCCGTAGAAGGGGTAGCCCCCGCTCACCGCCCTCACCTGCATAAGGCGAACCGTGCCCGAGACCGGCGCGAGCACCATTGAGCCGGTCGTCGTCACTCGAGCGATCTCGACGCCGGCCCGGCTTAGCGAATCCAGGAGCGTGTTGATGGAATCCGGGAGTACTCGGCCGGCGGTAAGGCGTGCGTTGGCCCCCATGAGCACGTCCGCCTCTTCCTGAATCGAGCGTGCTACGTCGTCTCGGAAAGAGTGGATGGAGACCAGAGCTGCCACTCCCAGCGTGATCGACGCCATGTATACGCCCACGCGGCGGAGGCTGTGTCGGCTCTCCCGCATCGCGAAGCGCACGGCGAAACCGAGGCGTAGCCTGCTTCTCAAGCTGTATGCCCTGCCCGGTCCGAGACGATCCGGCCCCCCGCCAGCGACACGATTCTGTGTGCCCGTGCCGCGAGCGAGAGGTCGTGCGTCACCATGACGAGAGTCGTACACGCGTCGCGATTCAACTCTTCGAGGATGTCGACGATGCCTTCACCGGTCTCCTGGTCGAGATTCCCGGTCGGCTCGTCGGCGAACAAGATCTTCGGGCGATTGGCGAAGGCGCGTGCCAGAGCTACTCTTTGCTGTTCTCCGCCGGAGAGTTGAGCGGGAAAGTGGTCGAGCCGGTCACCGAGGCCTACGCGCTCCAGGAGGGCCGTAGCCTCGTTGCGCAGGCCCTTGGCGGTGCCTCGGAGCTCCAGGGGCACCAGCACGTTCTCCAGCGCGGTCAACGTCGGAAACAGATAAAACGTTTGAAACACGAAACCGACCTGTTGGACCCGAAATTCGGCTCGACCGTCTTCGGTAAGCGCGAAAATGTCTTCGCCGTCGAGGTATACGCGACCACGGGTCGGCTCGTCGAGTCCGGCCAGGAGGCCCAAGAGCGTCGTCTTGCCGCTCCCCGAGGGGCCGACGACGGCCACGAAGGACTCGGGCTCGATTTCGAGATCGATGGAGGTCAGCACCGGCAAGGGCCGGCCTCCGCTCATGTAGGTTTTCTCGAGGCCCTGGGCCACGATCATCATATGCGACGCTTCCTCTTCATCATCTCGATGCTAGCCTGTGCCACTTGCGCGCAGCCCGATGACCCAGCTTCCGGCACGCCGGATGTCGGGGAGGCCGCCTCCGCTCACCGACAGGCGGGAGCGACGCCTCCGGACGAGCGACCGACCGTCGTCTTTCTCGGCACGAGCCTCACCGCCGGACTCGGTCTAGTCAGCGACGAGGATAGCTACGTCGCCCGTCTGGCGGAACTGGCCGATTCGGCAGGCTTGCCGTTCCGGCCCGTGAACGCCGGAGTTTCCGGAGAGACGAGCGCAGGGGGCGTGCGACGTCTGGATTGGGTCCTGCGTGAACCTCTCGCTGTGCTCGTCCTGGAGCTCGGCGCCTACGACGGCCTTCGAGGTCACGATCCAGCGACGCTCGAAGACAACCTCCGCACGATCGTCGATCGTACCCGCGCACGGTACCCAGGCACGCGGGTGGTGATCGCCGGGATGGAGGCACCCCCCAATTTCGGGCATACGTACACGGATAGGTTTCGTGAGATCTTTGCGACCGTGGCGGAAGACACCGGCTCGGCACTCATCCCCTTCTTGCTCGAGGGCGTCGCCGGCGTCCCCGAACTCAACCAGGACGATCGCATCCACCCCACTGCTGAGGGCCACGAGCGCGTGGCACGGAACGTATGGACCGTCCTAGAGGGCGTCTTGCGGGAGCTAGAAGGGTCACGATGAGCCAGAGTCCGTTCAGCTTCGGGACGAAAATCCTCGGGACCGGCGCACTGTTCCTTTTTACATTGCTCGGGCTGGGCTTCGCGCTGCCGGCTACCTGGGAGGCCGAAGCGAGGGGGCTCCTGCGGGCAACACCGGACGCCGCGTTTCGGTACCTCGACTCTCCGGAGGGTTGGCTAGCTTGGACGCCGTGGCCAGACAGCAGCACGGTCTCGGGACCCGAGAGGGGAGCCGGAGCGACGCTGCGCTGGGACGATCCCGAATTCGGCAGCGGGACCTTTACGATCGTCCAGGCCGACGCCCCGACGCATGTGAGCTACAGAGTCGAGGTCAACGATGGGAGGATGTGGACACTCGGCACGCTGGAGCTAACCCCAGAGGGGACGGGGACGCGCGTGCGCTGGCGCGAGGAAGGCGACCTGGGCCGCAATCCGCTCATGGGATACTGGGCGCTCTCAATGGATCGCGCCCAGAGCGAAGAGCTTCAGAAAAGCCTGGACCGCCTAGCGGTATTGCTCGCCGACTCGGCAGGCGCCATGGCGGTCGACTCGATCGTGACTGCAGCTCCCGACTCTACTGGTTACGAGCCCAGTTGATCAGATCCCGATTCGTCTCGGTCTTCTTCATGGCACCCAGCAACTCCATCATTCCGTCCGAGGGGCCAGCTCCGGAGAACTGACGGCGCATGGCGTGTGACAGCCAGAGCGCGTCCTCGTCGAGTAGCAGCTCCTCCTTCCGCGTCGCGGAAAGGGGAAGGTCGATCGCCGGGTAGATTCTGCGGTCAGCCAGCTCCCGCGACAGAACCAGTTCGCTGTTCCCCGTACCCTTAAACTCTTCGAAGATGACCTGGTCCATTCGAGATCCGGTATCCACGAGCGCGGTCGCGATGATCGTCAGCGATCCACCACCCTGCGTATCCGAGATCTTACGGGCGCTACCCAGGAAGCGCTTCGGCTTCTCGAGCGAGTTGGCGTCCAGTCCACCGGACATCGTGCGTCCGCTGCCCCCCTTGATCGTGTTGTGTGCGCGCGCCAACCGGGTGATCGAGTCGAGGATGATGACGACGTCTTCACCCTGCTCCACCCGACGACGCGCACGCTCCAGCGTAATCTCTGCTACCTGGACATGCCGCGCGGCGGGTTGGTCGAACGTCGAAGCGACGACTTCCCCGAACCCGCACTGCTCCATCTCGGTGACTTCCTCAGGGCGTTCGTCCACCAAGAGGATGATGAGGTGGCATTCCGGATTGTTCGTGACGATGCCCTGGGCCACGGCCTGGAGAATGGTGGTCTTTCCGGCCTTGGCAGGCGCCACGATCATCGCGCGCTGCCCCTTGCCGAACGGGCAGATGAGATCGATGACCCGGTTGGTGTAGTCTGGCTGTCCAAGCAGCGTTCGGCCGCACTCGAGCACGAGCTGCTCGTTCGGGTGCGTTGCACTCAACCGTTGGAACTCGGGCCGCCCCACCATGTCCTCCGGCGGCTTGTCGTTCACGCGTTGCAGATGCGCGAGCGGGGGGCTCTTTCCGTTCCGCGCATGACCCACGATACCCACGAGCTCGTCTCCGGTACGGAGGCCGAACTTCTGGATCATGCGGGAGCCCACGTAGATATCGTCGTTTCCGGGAGTGTACCCGGACTCCCGACGCCGAACGAATCCGGAGCCGCTACCCAGAACCTCAAGGAGGCCCAACGGTCTCGATTCTGCTTCCAGTTCTGCAGGATCGTCGGGGAGTTGTGCGAGGAGTTCCTGTTCCGTCGGCTCGTGCTGTCGTTCCTGACCTGGCGAACGACGGCGGCGGCCGCGGCGCCGGCGCTTGTTGCGCGGCAGCTTGTCACGGTCTCCCTCGCCCTGTGGTTTCTCTGGCGATTCGGGCACGTCTTAACCCATGTTGCGGAGTCGACATCCGATTCGAGACAACTGCTCACGGATGCCTTTGAATGAACTCCGTACCAACGGAGTCATGGACCTATCCTCTCCAGCCGGCCAGGAGGCCGTTCTGGCGCCGACGCAACAGCATCGACCGGACACCATCAATCTTCCATCATCGACGCCGCGGATCAAGGCGGCTGTCAAATACCCTACCCGTGAGGACACGAATGATGATGCTCGTTCGAGCCGCCGAGGGTTTCTCAGGGCCCTCGCTGCGGGTGCCGTGGGGGGTCCGATCCTGGCATATGCGCAAGCCCTCGATGCGGCGCTCGCATCGTCGATGGCAAGGCTCACGTTTCGTGCAGACAGCGTATCCGCAGTCCGAAGACCGCGTGACCAGTACCTTCTCGCTCTAGTGGTGCGCGGCGCTTGAAGATTCGGTGTCCTCTCGCTTCGAGCATGGTGTCCCAGACCCGGGACAGCCACGACTCTGCGACGACACATGAAATCGTGACTATAAGTCGCTGTAGTACAATAGATTAGGAGTTTACATGGATCGTGGCATGGCCCGTGCAATGTTCGTCGCTGGTAGTTATTATCTGATGGGAGGGATATCGTGCGTACCGCCGCTAGAGTGACGCTGGTGCTCGCTGCCTTGACCGCCTTTTCGGCGAACGAGACCCGTGGGCAGGCTCATCTGTCGTTCTCCGTGGGCGTCGGTCCGTTGTTTGCCGGCGTCGGGTTCGGGATCGGTGGAGGTTACTACGCACCGGGCTCGCTGTACGCGGGCATTAGGTTGGGATTGGGCCACCACTCCCCGTACAACGATTACGCGTACGGGCTTTATTCCGAGTCGTATGACGGCTGGGGCCGAGGCTATCGCGGACGTCGGTCCTCCTATTCGTGCTGGGACTACTACTGGGACAGCTACTGGGACCCGTACAGCGACTGGTTCTACGACTGCGTAGCGTATAGCCCGTGGCGGTACAACTCCTTCCGCACTCGGAGCTGGTTCAGTCGGAGGGGCGGCTACTATGGCTCCCGCAGCGCCTTCGTATTCATCCGTGACCCCTTCGCGAGTCTCTGGGGACCCTATTGGGACTACGATCCCTGGGGCGGCTACTGGGGTGGTGGCGTCTACTACACCGGTGGCGGCTACGGCGCGTACTATGGCGGCCACCATGGCGGCTACTACGGTGGCGTGCGCACGATCTATGGATACGGCGGCCGCACGACCGTCGTCGTCAATCGCCCTTCGCCGCTGATCGGCGCCGGCTCTGGGTACAAGGAGAATCCTCGGACAGCTACAGGCCGAACGGCCACGCGACGTTCCGGGACTACCACAACCGCCGCTGCCCCCGCACGGACTCCGGCGCAAGCCGGAGCCGATACCGGTCGGCGAGCTCGGCCCTCGAGTGCTCCCACGGCCGGTCGCCCGGGGACGAGGACGGCTCGGCTCGGTGGTCCAGCTGCGGCACCGCCGCGACGGGTAGGTGGCACGCCGGCCGGCGGCCGGCCCTCCGACCGTCTGACGGGGCGCACAGCTACGCGGGCGCCGACGCCTCGGCTCGACGACGCGCGCCCATCGACCCGTGCTTCGGCCCCTCGTTCCGCGCCGAGGGCCGAAGGCACGTCGACCCGTGCGCGGCCGTCTTCCCAGCTGCCGTCTCGCAATCCTGCGACGGCACGTCCGACTGCCACACGCTCTCCGTCACCGCGGGCGAGTTCGGGCGCAGACCGGCCCGGCGCAAGGGCGACTCCGAGGACGACTCCGAGGACGACTCCGTCGACGCGTCGCACGCCCGCGCGGGCACCGACGACGCGCTCGGCGCCGTCCAGAACGCCCACGACCCGTTCAGCACAGCCGTCGCGAGGAAGCGCGAGAGCGGCGCCGTCTCGTGCGCCAAGTACGAGGTCCACACCGTCTCGCGCGCCTAGTACGCGGTCAGCACCGTCTCGCGCGCCCAGCGCGAGGTCAGCGCCGTCCCGCACGCCAACCGCGAGGTCAGCTCCATCTCGCGCGCCAAGTACGCGGTCAGCGCCGTCCCGCGCGCCGAGAACGAGGTCAGCGCCGTCCCGGGCGCCCAGCATGAGGTCGACACCCTCGCGGGCTCCGTCGACGCGTTCGGTGGCGCGTTCGGCGCCGCGGGCACAGGTGAAGCCGCCAGCGCGCTCGTCTCGAGGGGGCTCCAGCCGACCGGCGACCCGTCGGCGCGGCGGCTGAACGCGGCCCGCTGTACTTCTGCCACGGGCGGAACTACTCCGGACGCGTCAGCAGCCCGTTCTGAACCACCGCGCTGCACGGATTCGACCCGACCCAATACGATAGTTCGGCCGGGCGTCGAACGGACCAGACCGAGACGTCGGCTCGGGCACCGACCTCGAGCGTGCCCAGCTCCCCGGCGGCGCCAAGCACGGGGGCCGCGTTCCGCGTCATGCCTGCGAGAGCTTCCTCCGGCGTGAGGCCAAACAGCACGCACGCCATGTTCATCGCCGCCAACGGTGAGCCGACGGGTGACGAGCCAGGATTGAGATCGGTCGCCACGGCGATCGGAACCCCGTTCCGACGGAACGCCTCGATGGGCGGCGCCTGGGTGCCCCTCAGAAAGTAGAACGCGCCGGGCAGCACGACGGCGGTGACGCCCGCCTCGGCCATCGCCTGGACCCCTGCCTCCGACGCGTACTCGAGGTGGTCCGCCGAGCGGGCAGCGTGTTCGGAGGCGAGCGCCGCACCTCCGAGGTCCGAGAACTGGTCGGCATGAAGGCGAACGGCGAGCCCGTGTCGGGCTCCGGCTTCGAAGACGCGTGCGCACTCTTCGCGTGTGAAGGCGATGCCTTCCGAGAAGGCGTCCACCGCGTCCGCGAGTCCCTCTGCAGCCGCTGTCGGGATCATCTGGTCACATACGAGGCTCAGATAAGCGTTGCGATCGGTCTCGAACTCGGGTGGCAACGCATGGGCTCCGAGCAGAGTGGTGCTCACGCGGATCGGATATTCGTCTGCGAGGCGTCGTGCGACGCGCAGCATGCGTAGCTCGCTCTCGAGATCGAGCCCGTACCCCGACTTGACCTCGACGCTCGTGACACCATGTGCGAGCAAGGTCGACAGCCGCTCGCCCGCGGAAGCGAAGAGGTCGTCTTCGGACGCCGCGCGGGTCGCCTTCACAGTGGAGAGAATGCCACCCCCCGCGCGCGCGATCTCTTCGTATGACGCGCCCTGGAGCCGCAGCTCGAATTCGCGAGCCCGGTCGCCCCCGAACACCAGGTGCGTGTGGCAATCGATGAGCCCGGGGGTCGCCCATCCTCCCGCTGCATCCAAGGTCTCCGCAGGGTCCGCGACGAGTTCCGAGGGAGCGTCCGCGGCCTCTCCCAGCCACTCGATACGGCCCTCGCGGGTGACGAGCACGGCATCGGGTATCGCGCCATACGGTTCTTCGCCCGCGACCATGGTCGCGAGGTGGACGTTGGTGATCAGCAGGTCGCAGCTGGCCAGGAACCCTCCTCATTGACGCGATCTTCGCCGGCAATCTACACTCTGGCGCAAATGGCCGACCTCTTCTTCTCCGACGTTCTTCTTCCCGACGGGTGGGCGGCGTCCGTTCGCGTGTCGATCGCCGCCGACGGTTCGATCGAGAGCGTGACACGCGGCAGCGACGCCGACGGTTGCGAACTCGTGACCGGGATCGCCGTGCCAGGGGTACCCAATCTCCACTCGCACGCGTTCCAGCGCGCGATGGCGGGCCTCGCGGAACGGAGCTCAGAGCGAGGAGACTCGTTCTGGGGATGGCGGGAGCGCATGTACGCCTTCTTGGAACGTCTCGATCCGGACGACGTGGAGGCGGTCGCGGCGCAGCTCCAGATAGAGCTGCTGCGCAACGGCTATACGTGTGTCGCTGAATTCCACTACTTGCGGAACACTCCCGACGGGAGCCCCTACGCAGACCCGGTGGAAATGGCGCGCCGGGTTCTGGCCGCGGCGGAGTTGACCGGCATCGGCCTCACGCTCTTGCCTGTCGTGTACCGCACGTCCGACTTCGGAGGCGTGCCGCCAACGCACGGACAGCGGCGCTTCGTGGCGACTGTCGAAGAACTTCTCAACGACATATCAACCCTTCACAAGGACGCGTCAGACCACACCGTCCAGCGTGTCGGGATGGCGCTCCACTCGCTGAGGGCAGTGCCCAGCGAGGAGCTGCAGATGGCGTTGAGCGCCTTCCAGGATGTGGACGGGACCGCGCCGATTCACATCCACATCGCAGAGCAGCGCCGTGAGGTCGAGGCGTGTCTTGCCTGCTTCGGCGCCCGCCCGGTCGAGTGGCTCTTGGCGCACGCCGCGGTCGATGAGCGTTGGTGCGCGATCCACGCGACGCACATGACGAGCGCAGAGACCCTCGCGTTGGCAGCGAGCGGCGCCGTGGCTGGTCTCTGCCCCACGACCGAAGCTAACCTCGGCGACGGAGTTTTCTCGTTCGCCGACTACACGGCCGGACACGGCGCTTGGGGCGTCGGCACGGACTCGCATGTCAGTGTCAGCCCGGTCGCAGATCTGCGAATGCTCGAATACAGCCAGAGGCTGGCCACTCGAGAGCGCAACATCGCGGCGGGTCAGACGGATCGTTCCACCGGTCGCGCGCTTCTCGAAGGTGCCTGGGCCGGTGGTGCCCAGGCGTGCGGTCAGAAGATCGGGTCGATCTCTGCGGGTGCCAGAGCCGATATCGTGGTGCTGGACGGTGAGCATCCGTCGCTCGTGGGCCGACGCGGCGACGAGGTCCTGGACTCCTGGATCTTCAGCGGTGAGGCGACGCCTGTGCGACACGTGATGGTCGGGGGGTCGTGGGTGGTGAGGGACGGCCGACACGATCAAGAAGAAGAAGTCGCGACTCGCTACCGCGCAGTCGCCGAGCGGCTCAGGGGCTGACTCAATGGGCGGAGCAGCTACCCGTCCATCATCGGGATCTTGAGCCCTGCGGCCTTGGCGGTCTTCACCGCGGTGTCATAGCCCGCGTCCACGTGTCGCGCTACTCCGATGCCTGGATCGTTCGTGAGCACCCGCTCGATGCGCTCACCCATCTCCGGTGTGCCGTCTGCGACGACGACCTGGCCGGCGTGCAGCGAGTTGCCGATGCCGACGCCTCCGCCGTGGTGGAACGAGACCCAACTCGCGCCGGACGCAGTGTTGAGAAGCGCGTTCAAGATCGGCCAGTCGGCGACCGCGTCGGTGCCGTCCTTCATCCCCTCGGTCTCTCGGTTGGGAGACGCGACCGAACCCGTGTCCAGGTGGTCGCGCCCGATGACGATCGGCGCGCTGATCTCGCCCGCCGCGACCAGGTCGTTGATGGCCTTACCGAAGCGGGCACGTGCCCCCTGCCCTAGCCAGCAAATCCGAGACGGAAGCCCCTGGAACGCGACCTTGTCGTGCGCGAGGCGAATCCATCGGCAGAGGTGCTCGTCCTCGGGGAACATCTCGAGCACGAGCTCGTCCGT